>JBPCJV010000136.1:0-2993 GCA_051004925.1 Acidimicrobiales bacterium
GGCCTGGCCAAGATCGTGCACTGATGCTCGCGCTTGGCACGGTGCTGGAGTTCGACGAGCACCGGGGCTCGGGCGCGGTGCGGGCCGACGACGGCCGGGAGCTGTACTTCCACTGCACCGAGATCGCCGGCGGTACGCGCACCGTCGCAGAGGGCACTGCCGTGGTCTTCACCGTCGTCGCCTGCCATCACGGGCGGTGGGAGGCGGCCGACGTGACGCCGGTGCGCGACATCTGAGCAGTCCTCCCATCGGTATCGTCGGGGCATGTGCCGGAACATCACCCCGCTCCGCGGCCTCGACCCTCCTGCCACGTCGGAGGAGGTCACCGCGGCTGCCCGCCAGTACGTACGGAAGGTGGCCGCCGTCACCACTGCCAACCAGATGGCCTCGCCCGCCATCGAGGCAGCCATCGACCGGGTGGCGGCGGCGACGGCCGACCTTCTAGCCGAGTTGCCACCCCGGCGAAACCCGCCCGCCGTCGTCCCGCCGCTGCGGCGACGGTCATCGGGGACGGCCGACGCGGCCCGGGACTGACTCGCCGAGGTCGGCACACAACCGGTACTCTCCTGTTCTCGTGAAGAAGGCGCTCGTCGTGCTTCTGGTCCTCGTGGCCGTGGTGACTGGCCTGCCCCTCGTCCTGGGTATGTCAGCAATGCCGAGCTGCCACGACTGTGACCCGGCTACCCCGGTGGGTGCCGGCTGCACGATGGCGATTCTCGCCGGTGGCGTTGCCCTTATCTTCGCTCTGCTCGTACGGCGGCTGCGGAGTCGCGGTGAGGTGATGCCCTTCCTTTTCCACAGCTTCCTTCTCGAACGGCCTCCGCGGCTGGCCTGAGCGCGCCCACGACGCGTCCCGAAGGGCCGCGTCGTGCCTCGCTTCCCGGGTCAGCGCCGATCGCGGCCCCGCGGTCGACGGGCGTCATTTTCGAGAGGAGCAGACACCCGATGAAGCTTCTTCCCACCCTGTCGGCGGAAAGCGCCGCCGAGGCCGACCAGCCAGCAATCGCTGTCGCGGCCTGCCCGTCCGAACCTGTCGGAGGCTGAGCCGTGGAGGTGCTCACCCTGCCGCTCATGGCGGTCTTCGCCGGCTTCGTGTCGTTCAGCTCGCCGTGCTGTCTGCCGCTCGTGCCCGGATACCTCTCCTACGTCTCTGCGCTTCCCGTCGCCGAGCTCAGCGAACGTGAGGCGCGACGGGTCACTGTACGTGCCGCGTTTGCCTTCGTGGCCGGCTTCAGCGTCGTGTTCACCGTCCTGGGCGTCGCCGCCACCCTGGTGGGGTCGGTGTTCCTGCGCAACCAGGACACGGTGGTGCGGTTCTTCGGCGTAATCATCATCGCCTTCGGTCTCGTCACGATGGGGGTGGTCCGTGTGCCGGTGCTCATGCGCGAGCGGCGCGTGGACCTCAGCCGACTGCCCCGAGGCCCCGCCTTCGCGTTTCCCATGGGCATGGCGTTCGCCGCTGGCTGGGTGCCCTGCATCGGGCCCGTCCTCGCGACGATCCTGGCCACCGCCGCCGCCTCGGGCACGGTCGCCTGGGGCGCCGTGCTCCTCGTCCTCTATTCAGCGGGGCTCGGCATCCCCTTCATCCTCCTTGCCCTCGGCTTCTCCAGGGCTCAGCGTTCGCTCACCTGGCTTCGACGCAACGGCCGGCGAATCGAGGTGGTCGGCGGTGCGCTCATGGTGGCCGTCGGTGTGCTGTTCGTGTCCGGACGGTGGCAACCGCTGTTCCGTCCGCTGCAACGCTGGTTCGCCGAGTTCGGATGGCCACCGATATGACCCGAACCCAAGGTCCCTGATCAAGAGGAGAACATCATGGAGTACCTGGCATTCCTGCTCGGCCCCCTCGGCTGCGTCGTCGCAATGGGGATCTGCATGGCGATGATGGCCCGGGGCAGGCACGTCCGGGAAACCGGTTCGAGCCCGGCGCAACCCGAAGACCTGACCGCTCTTCAGTCTGAGACCGCCGAGGGGCACGAGCAACGTCCGGAGGTCGACCATGCCTAGGACCGAGTCCGACACGCCAACCGGCGCTCGCCGTCCTCCCGGTCGCCGTCCTATTCCCGGCTGGTTACGCCGCAATCGGGCCTGGGCCGGGGCCGGTGCGGCGAGCCTCGTTGGGGCCGTCATCGTCACGGCGGTCGTAGCCAGTGGCGGTGGCGAGGGAACGGCCCCAGTCGGCCGCTCCAGTGCGGCGGGGGTCGTGGGCGCCGACTTCCACTCCCTGGTCGCGGACCCCATGGCGCCGGGCGGGCTCTTCGTGGGCGGCCACGAGACAGTCTCCGGGTCGCGAGACGGAGGGCGGAGTTGGGCGCCTGTCGACTCCCTCGACCGGTCCGACGCCATGGGATGGGCGTTCACCGGCGACGCCGTCTATGTGAGCGGCCACCCCGGGATAAGCCGCTCCAACGACGGTGCCACCACCTTCGGCCGCGCCAACGACGGGCTGCCCGACACCGACGTCCACGCCTTCGGCGCCGGGGCCTCGACGCTCTTCGCTGCTGGACCTGCGCTCGGGGTGGTCGCCTCCACCGACGGCGGCCAGACCTGGAGCGGGCGCACCTCGGGAGCGGGACAGTCGTACTTCGGCCGCATCCTCGTGGGCCCCGATGACGACCAGCACCTGGTGGCGGCCGACGCTCGGGCGGGCGTGGTCGAGAGCACTGACGGTGGGCGGACCTGGCGCCGGTTGAGCGGCCCGCCGAGTGCCGTGTGGGTGAGCCGCAACGGCGGCAGCCTCTACGCATCAGGGCCTCGGGGTGCGGCGCGAAGCACCGACGGGGGCGCAACGTGGGAGAACCTCACCCTCCCTGAAGGCGCCACCCTCGTCGAGGCCCACCCCTCCGACCCCGGGATCCTCTACACGGGGATCCACGACGGAGAGGCGGTGCGGGTGCTGGTCAGCCGCGACAGTGGCGCTCGGTGGAGCCCCCCCTGACCTCGCGACCGCATAGGCAATACCCGTGCTCCATGGAGTGCACGCCCTGCTCGGTGAC
>JBPCJV010000137.1:0-12596 GCA_051004925.1 Acidimicrobiales bacterium
CGCCGCTACTGGCGGCTCAACACGCGGGGCGACGACGGAGCCTTCAACCTCGTGGCGACGAACCGCATCCGCCGCCGCTCATCGAGGACCACTGGTTGGACATCTGCCGGGTCGCCGGCACGCTTCAGACCAGGGCGGCCACGGCATCAGATGTGATCCGCGTGCTGCAGCGGTCGGGCCAGCCGACGGCCCCGGGCCTGGCCGTCGCCGAGCTCGGACGTATCGCCCAGACGCTCACCATGCTTGCCACAGCGTTGGGCCGGCGCTTGCCGGCGACGGTAAACCTCGCTCATGATCTGGTGAGGACGCCGCGCAAGCGGTCCGCCGGCACTGTCAGTTCCCTGGCGCCGTCACTGTCAATTTTCGTGCGCTCCACACTTGCCCCGGGGCCACTCGGAAGAGCTCACTCGTCGGCGAGGAGGAATCGCCAGACCTGGTTCGGGCCGCCGTTCCAGGTCCACTGGATCAGTGGGGCACCGTCTTCCTGGGACGCCCCGGAGACGTCGACCACCTTGGCGCTGCTCATGTTCACGAACAGGTCCCCATCTCCGAAGGGCGGCGTCCACCAGATCTGACTGAGCGCGCCGGACCACGTGTTCTGCACCACGGCCGCGCCCTCGGCCGTCGATCCCCCGGCCACGTCCAGGACGAGACCGCTCTCCAACGACTGGATCACGACCAGGTCGACGTCGCCGATCGTCGCGAACGGCAGATGCTTCCACAGCTGATTGTCGGTCCCGTGCCACTCCCATTGGATCAGCGGAGTGCCAGCGGCATGAGTTCCCCCGGGGATGTCCATGACCTTGCTGCTGTTCACCGAGAGGTGCATCACGGGTTCATCAGGGGTTTGTGCTCCGCTGCCGGCGGCACCGACCGCGCCGACAGCGGCCGGGACCGCCAGCGCACAGGCGATGCCCAGGCGGACGAGACGAGTACGCATCGTGGTCATGGGTGTTCCCTTCTGGTCGAGGTATGGGCACGCGTCACTCGCCGGCGGTGCCTCTGACCGAGTATGCCACCCTGCGTAGATACCTCGATCTCATGCCGGCTCTCGTACCCACCGCTGCACCAAAGGGATGAAATGGTTCAATGGGAGCGAGTCGTACGTCGGGTCAAACGACTTCATGTCCCACTCATCGACGAACCGGCAGGCCAGGTCGAACCACGGCTCTTCGGCGAACTCGTCCCTCGGGTCGGGCGCGCCGGGCGGGATCCGCCCCCAGTGCCGAGCCGTGAACTGCGAGTGGTGGAGAACGACCTGGACCACATCGGGGCGCACGTGAGGCTCGAGCAGGGCCGCGGCGATCGCTCCGTGGCCGGCGTCACCAAAGCCCAGCTCACCGCCCAACCGAGCGAAAGGAAGGACTCGTGAACACCGACGAGACCGTGAACGTCCGCTACATGGTCGACGATGTCGCCGCCGCGGTGGACTTCTACACGACCCACTTCGGTTTCCAGGAGTTGTCCAGCGCGCTGCCTGCGTTCGCGGATGTCCGCCGCGGACGGCTGCGGATGCTGTTGAGCGGACCCAAGAGCTCCGCCGGTCGCGCCATGCCCGACGGCACCCGGCCGGGCCCTGGCCAGGTGGCTCCTGGGGCCGGTAGGCCTAAAGAGCCTGTCCGGTCAGGTGGATGGCGCCGCCCACGAGCGCACAGATGCCGAGCGTCCAAAGGACCGACGTCTTGCGCCAGAAGAGCAGCCAGAAGGCGAGGACCCCCACGGCGAGGGCACGCGGGCTCACCGTCGACCAGACGGGAACATCGAGCTGGATCGGCCCGTACTGGCGGCCGTCGTCGACGACGCCGAACACCGTGTGCACGGCGAAGAACACCGTGAGGTTGGCGATGACGCCGACGACCGCGGCGGTGATGGCCGTCAGCGCCGTCGAGAGACGCTCGTTGCCGCGCAGTGCTTCGATGTGCGGGGCCCCGAGGAAGATCCAGAGGAAGCACGGCACGTAGGTGACCCACGTGACGAGACAGGCGGCCAGCACGGCGGCGACCCAGGGGTCCAGCGAGCCGGGCTGTCGGTAGGCCCCCATGAAGGCCACGAACTGGACCACCTGGATGAGCGGACCGGGCGTCGTCTCGGCCATGGCCAGGCCGCTCACCATCTCGCCGGGCGCCAGCCAGCCGTAGGTGTAGACGGCGCGCTGGGCGATGTAGGCGAGCACGGCGTAGGCACCCCCGAACGTGACGACCGCCGTCCCTGAGAAGAAGCGGCCCTGATCGACGAAGACGCTGTCGGACCCGAAGATGGCCAGCACCACGAGGATGGGCGTGGCCCAGAGCACGGTGCCCAGTGCCAGGATGCGCACGGCGCGGGGCCACGAAGGCACGGCGCCGTGCAGGGCGCCGTCGCTGATGAGCGGGGCCGGGGCGTCCGGGTCCTCCATTCCTTTGGATGCCGAGGTGAGCAGGGATGGCCGGATCCGGCCCCCGATCAGACCGAGGAGGCCGGCGGCGGCGATCACGAGCGGGAACGGCATGCGGAACAGTGCCAGCGCCGCGAACGCGGCGGCAGCCACGCCCACGAGCACGCGGTTGCGGAGGGTTCGGCTGCCGACGCGAACGACCGCTGACGCGACGATGGCCAGGACGGCGGGTGCCACGCCGGCGAACAGCGCCTCGATGCCGAGGGTGTCACCCAGGCCGGCGTAGACGGCGCTGAGCACCATGAGGGAGACGAACCCGGGGAGGACGAACAACACGCCGGCGACGAGGCCGCCCCCCGTGCCGTTCAGGAGCCAGCCCAGGTAGATCGCCAGCTGTTGGGCTTCGGGGCCGGGCAGCAACATGCAGTAGTTCAGGGCGTGGAGGAACCTCCGTTCGCCGACCCACCGCAGGTCGTCGACCAAAGTGCGGTGCATGACGGCGATCTGGCCAGCGGGCCCTCCGAAGGTCTGCAGCGAGATGCGGAACCAGGCCCGGACGGCCGTCGCGAACGGCACGAGGTCGTCCGGCCGCTCGTTCCTCGCGCGGTGACGCTCGACCATCGGTGTGGGATTCCTGGGCTCGGCGGGCGACGAGCCCAGGACACTATGTCCCCCGCGACGGAGCCAGGGAGTCCCCTCCGGCGCTCAGCTCGCCGGTGACACCCCAGCGCAGGGCGCTTCGGTCGGTGGCGTCAGCCAGGCGGGTGGCAGGAATTTGGAGAGGGCCGGACGGTGAGCATCGATGCGCTCGCAAGTGACGATACCCAGGCCCGCGAACTGCAGACTCACGCTCACATGAAGTTCCGGGTGTGCAGGACGGAGAGCGACCCGGCCTCGGTCGCGGGAAATCCGAGGCGCACCAGCCGGCGCTGGCGGCCATCGTCCATCTCGGCCTGGAGCTGCTGCACGCGCTGGAACCCGGTGGCGATGGCGGCCGGGTCCCAGGAACCTGCGGCCAGGACGACGAGGGAGTCGAACACCTCCTCGTTGAGACCGGCGGTGTCGGCCAGGGCGTCATGGCGTCGCTCCATGGCGGCGCGGAGGCGGCTGCGCAGGCCGGGGTCGGCGTCGGCCGTGCGCTGGAGGTGGGCCAGGCCGAAGGCCACGTGGCGGGCCTCGTCCTGAAGGGCCAGGCGGCACACCTGACGGGTGACGGGGTCGGGGGCGTGGCGCTCGAGGAACGCCAGCAGGTTCAGGAAGCTCCCTTCCCCCAGCACCGACAACAGGAACGACGCCAGGGCGAAGTCTGGCTCGGCCAGCAGCGTCTCGAGCGAGGCCCGCCCACCGGCGCCCGAGGTGCCGAGCTGGCCGCCGCCGAGGAGGGCCCGGCGGGTGAAGACCTCGATGTGGCGGGCCTCGTCGGCCACCTGCACGGCCAGGAGCTGCACGACCTCGCGGAAGTGAGGGTGGATCCGGCCGAGGAAGCGGGCGGGAACGACCAGGGCGGCCTGCTCGTTCTCGACCAGGAAGGTCATCACCTGCACCACGGCGGCCTCCACCTCGGGAGACGAGGCGGTCGGGGCCGCCCAGTCCACCGCCGTGGCCGGATCCCCCTGGCCGGCGACGGCCTGGGCGTAGAGCTTCGGGGCCAGATCCGCCCACACCAGCTCCCGCACGTCGAGATCGAAGAGCGGCTGCGTACCCCTCGACTTCGTCCCGTCGGCCTCCACGAGCGCACCGCGCGCCGCCAGGCCCCACCGCGCCGAGGGGTGGCTCTCGACCTCTCCGGGACCGGGCCGCCCGGCCCGTTCGGCACCGGCCCAGCGCGCCCGGTCGGCCGACCCTGTCACCACCCACGCCACCACACCGCTCTGTCGATCTGCCGCAGTGGGTGACTCGACCCCGTGGCCGTGGGCCCGGCACCACGCCGGGAGGTGCACGGCCAGCGCCGGTTCCCGGCCCCTCACCCCGAGGCGTTCACCGGGGGCGAGGCCGACGAGGGCGCGACGCACCAACAGGTGGGCACCGGTCTCGAAGCCCAGGCCCTCAAGGTCGATAGTCGTCGGCAATCACCCCTCCGTCCCGGTCGTAGAAGCGGGCCTCGTCGACCGCGGTCTCCAGCGCTGCGTAGGCGGTGGTGCGTCCCGGCCGCCACGCCGTGAGCCCCTCGAGGTCCAGGAGCGGGCGCACCTCGGGATCGGCGTACGACATGGACGACAGCAGCTCGCCGAAGCGTTCCACGAGCCCCTCCGGTGCGGAGTCGGCGACCGTCATGTTGCAGTGGTCGAAGGGAGACGTCTGGGCCAGCACTCGCGTCGAGCCGGGCGCGAGCACGCCCTCACGGCCGAATAGCAGGTGGTTGGCGTCGATCATGCACGCGGCGTCCACGTCGCCGGCCGCCAGGGCCCGGGCCGCGTCGCGTTCGCCGCCGATGTGGTCGCCGTGGAGGCCGACACCCACGTCGAAGCGCCGCACCTCGACGTCGGATCCGGGGACCACTCCCCCCGCCCGCAGGCGGGACAGCGGCAGCAGGGTGGCCTGGGGCGAGTCGACCGCACCGGTCGCGATCGAGCGCCCCTTTAGGTCGGCCACGTCCATGATGTCGGAGTCGGAGGCCACCACGATCACCGAGGTCAGGTCCCGGTCGGTGTCGCGCATGGTCAGCGCCCGGACCGAGGCCCGACCACCGGCGGCGGCCAGGCGGCGCGACCGCACCCACGCCAGCGGCGAGTTCCATGCCGCGTGGATGCGCCCGCTCACCAGGTCGTCGACCTGGCGTTCGTAGTTCGAATAGAGGACGTAGTCGAAGGGCAGGCCCTGGTCGCAGAACCAGGCGCGGAAGCCGTCCCAGATGGTGACCACCTTGGGGTCGTAGGCCACCGCACCCATCACCAGCACCCCGCTCAGGGGGCCGCTCGAGGCTGTCACGGAGTCAGAGGTCACGCCGGCACCTCCTCGATCAGGGGCAGGCCGCACACCGCTCGCCCCACGAAGTCGAGCAGCGCGTCCGTCGTCGGTGCCATCACCCGCGCTGCGCGCGCGTCCCGGAAGCGCCGTTCCACGCCCAGTTCCTTGCGGAACGCCGACCCGCCGCACACCTTCATGGCCCGCTCGGTCACCTCGATGGCGGACTCGGCCGTCGCCGCCTTGACCTCGAGCACACGGAGCCCGGCATCGGGGCGCTCCTCACCGAGGGCGGCGAGGGTGTCGTTCACGAAGGCCCGGCTGCGGTCGGTGTCCACCCGCATGCGGGCCAGCTCGAGGCGGGTGACGGGCTGCTCCCCCAGTGAGCGACCGAGGTGTTCCAGGCGGGTCGACGTGAGGTGGACGGTGGCCTCGGCGGTGACCGCCTCCATGACCCCGACCGAGAAGGCCGCGCTCATGACCAGGAACCAGGGCAGGACCAGGGTCATGGCCAAGTCGAGGCCTTGGCCGTCGTCGCCCAGCATGGCGTCGAGAGGCACCACGACGCCGTCGGCGTCGACCGGCGTCGACCCGTTCCCCCGCAGCCCCAGGCCGTCGAACCCGCCTGCCACTGCGAGCCCCCGAGTGTCGGCGGGCACCAACCACAAGGTCATGGGGCCGGCAGTACCGAGTGGGCGACTCGACCAGACGTAGCTGTCGGCCTCGCCGGCCGAGGTGACCCAGCTCTTGCGGGCGTCCAGACGGGCCCGGCCGTCGGCCGCCTTTGCCGTGCCCATTGGGGCCCAGAAGTGGCTGCGGGACCCGGCTTCGGAGAAGGCCAGGGTGCTCAGGTGGCGGCCGGCGGCAATGGCCGCACGCACGTCGTCGGGTCCGTGGGCCTCGATCAGACCGATGGTGGCGTAGTGCATCAGCACGACCATGGCGGTCGAGCCGCAGGCGCCGACCAGGCACTCGACGACCTGGGCGGCCGCGGCCAGGCCCTCCCCTCCCCCGCCGACCTCGGTGGAGCTGACCAGCCCGAGCAGGCCGGCCTCGCCCAGGGCGTCGAGCGCGGAACTGGGATAGGTGGAATGGCGGTCGATGTCGGTGGCCGACGGCGCCACCACCTCGTTGATGACGCGCTCGAGCGCGTCCAGGTACGTGGTCACTGCGTTCCTTTCAGGAGCATGCGGGGTCCTGGGCCGGAGCGGCCCTCTGGGCGGGGGACATGGTGCGACTTCACCTGCCGGCACCTCATGGCCGCACCTCGTCCTCCGGGGCTGAGGCGGTGCGACGGGACGGCTGGCGTGCGGGCTCTAGAGGTGCGCGAGCCCGGCGCGGGGCAGCCGACCGAGGTTGTACTCGCCCGACCGGACGAGAACGGTGCCAGCTCAGCGACGCTTCATGCTGGCACCTCCTCCCTCTCGCCCCGACGGCATCGACCGGCCTCCAGCATTCCACACCGCCACCCGCGGGCGTGTTCGGGGTGAAGCTCAGCGAGGTAGGGTGAACGCGCAGGTCCGTCCTCTTCTTGAGGCCGGGTCGGCACCGCCTTGAGTCGGCAGGGTGGCGCCTCCACCACAGAGGAGCCCGAAAATGCTGAGCGGCGCGAGTTTTTCCCTGGCCTTCAGCCGCGCCCTGGCCCAGGTCATCGTCCATGTGTTCGGAGAGCTTGACTGCGAGACGGCCGGCGAGCTCGATGCCCGGCTGGTCGACGCCATCGACGGGCAGGGCAACCTTCAGATCGTCGTCGACCTTCGCGCCACG
This sequence comes from Acidimicrobiales bacterium, assembly GCA_051004925.1. Classification (GTDB taxonomy): domain Bacteria; phylum Actinomycetota; class Acidimicrobiia; order Acidimicrobiales; family AC-14; genus DATAQC01. Next base: position 7,046 of record JBPCJV010000137.1, read on the forward strand.
ACGCTCATCGACTCCGCCGGGATCTCCGTGCTCGTGGACGCACTCGGACGCGTGAGGGAGAAGGGCGGCGAGCTGGTGCTGAGCGGGCCGACCTGCACGGTGGCGCGGGCCTTCGGTCGGGCCGGCCTCGACGAGGTCTTCGAGATCACTCCCGCCTGGGCCCACCCGGCCCACGGCGGCTCCCTGAGCGACCGCGGCATGCCCGTCGCCTGGAGCCGCAACAACTGAGCTCGGGCCGGCGGGGATCATCCTCCTCGGACGCGATGAGGAACCGCACCCTTGCCCGGTTCTCCCCCCCTCCGTATGCTCAGGCGCACCTAGAGTGATTCGACACTGAGGAGGCCGAGGGACACATGGCAGAGGAAGAGTGCACGGCAATCGTCGCATACGAGGTCGACGCCTACGATTCCGACAAGTTCCTGGACTCCTGGAACCAGGCCAACGCCTACATCCAGGAGCAGGGCGGTCACCTCAGCACGACCTTGCACCAGGCCGCCTCCGCCAGCCCCGACTTCCGCTTCGTGAACGTCACCCGCTGGGAGAGCGCCGACGCCTTCCGCGCTGCCACCCAGAGCGACGGCTTCCGCCAGGCGTCGGCCCGGCTCGACGCCTATCCGATCCACGCCTCGGTGTACGAGGTCGTGCCCACCTGATAATGGTCGCCCTTTGCGGCGGTCATACTCGGCGGATGAGCGAACGCGCAGGACTCCCCAGATGATCACCCGGTTCCGCTGGGTGGCCTACGCCGAGGCCGCCTCCTTCCTGGCCCTTCTCGTGGCCGTCTTCGTGAAGCGGGTGGTCGAGGGACCGAACGCCGTGCCCGTCCTGGGGCCCATCCACGGCGTCCTTTTCCTGATCTACGTCGTGATGGTGCTCCAGGTGCGGCCCAGCCAGCGGTGGGGCCTCGGCCAGACGCTCCTCGTGATCATCGCCTCGGCCCTGCCCTTCGGAGGGTTCTTCGTGGGCAGCCACCTCACCGAGGACAAGGACGCCGCGACCACGTCGTAGTCGCGGGCGCGGTCGGCCACCTGGCGGGAAACGAATCGCTTGTCGGGCGTCGTCGACAGGAGGATGATCGAGTCGCGCAGACGTCGTGGCAAGGGAGGCCGCTCATGAAGGTCGATACCATCCTCGAGGGCAAGGGTCGGCATGTCGAGACGGTGCGGCCCGACGCCCCTCTAGAGATCGCCGTCCACAAGCTGTCGGCGCTGGGGTTCGGGGCGTTGGTGGTCTCGGCCGACGGTGAGCGACTCGACGGCGTCATCTCCGAACGAGACGTGGTGCAGGGCCTGGCTCGGCACGGCGCCAGGTTGCTCGAGCTGACGGTGAGCGAGGTGATGTCCAAGCGGGTGCCGATCTGCTCGCCCGACGACACGTTGCAGCACGTCATGGGCGAGATGACCAGGACCCGTCAGCGCCACCTGCCGGTCGTGGCCGGCGGCAGGCTGGTCGGCGTCGTCAGCATCGGCGACGTGGTCAAGCGCCGCCTCGAGGACATGAAACTGGAGACGAACGTCCTCCGCGACGCCTACCGCGGCAGCCGCTGACCCGGCTCAGGGCGGGCAGCCCATCGAATGACGGACCCCGTTCTCCACGTCGCCGATGCGCGATGTCCCACAGCTGCCCGGTCCCAGGTGGTTCTCGTGGCGGACCGGCTTCACCTTGCCCTGGTCGGCGGTGGGCTCGCGGTAGGCCACCTGGCACTCGGGCAAGTGGTCGCAGTGGGCGAGCGGATCTCCCTGATACCGGCTGGCGGTGACCGACCAGCTGGCGAGGCGACGCCAGTCGTCGGGGACCCGGATGCGCCCGATGACCGTCTCCTGCCCGGTCGTCTGATCGCGCACGGCGGCCGACCACCAGGCCCGCTCGTCGGTCCAGACCCGCATGCCGTAGGGGCGCCCCGCCTCCCAGGGGTACGGGATGCGGCACGACCACCCCGGGCCGTCCTGTCGGGCCGACCCGGTGTCTCCGTCCTCGCCGCCGACGGCGTTGCGGATCGAGAACACGGCGATCCTGTGCAGGTCGGCATCGAGGTCTGATCGCGTGCGGAGCCCGAGCCCCCCCTCGTCGCCGCCCACCAGCTTGAACTCGTGGACGAAAAGGAAATGCGCCTCCTGGCCCGGGTCGAACTCCGGCAGCACCACGTGCTCGAAGTCGGAGTACCCAGCGGGGATGGTGCGGAAGATCGTGGGTGACGGCGCCCACCACCATTCGGTGCAGGTGTCGCGAGGCATCCCTCCGGAGGATGGGCGGCGGCGCACCGACGACCTCAGCCTTGTGCGCTGCGACGGCCATGACGGACGCCGAGACGCCAACCCACCCACCCGGAGCCGACGGCGATGAGCACCATCCCGGCCAGGCGGAGAATGAGCGACAGCAGCGCGGCCAGCCACCACGCAACTAGCAACAGCACGACGACGACGACGATGATGCCCAGCCCACCACCCGCCCCCCGGGTGACGCCCCCACCCGAGCGCCTCGCCGCCGATGACCGCTCGCGCCTTCCCGCCGGGGGCGGATCCGCGGGCGAAGTGGCGAGCGTGGCGCAGATGAGGCACTCCCCCCTCGTCAGCCCGTGGGGGCAGAGCGCGGCCGTCACCGACCGACCTGGGGGTGCTTCACACCCCCAGGTTACGCCGGGGAGCTCAGGCCTGCGATCAGGCGACGGCGGCGTAGGGGTCGCCGCTCACCGGTCGTTCGAGATCCTCCTCGGGCGTGCCGAACACGACGCGGTAGACGAGCGCTCCGAGCAGCCCCCCGACGACGGGCGCCACCCAGAACAGCCACAGCTGCGGGAGGTAGTCGCCCCCGGCGAACAGCGCCTGGGAGGTGGAGCGGGCCGGGTTCACCGAGGTGTTGGTGACGGGGATGGAGATCAGGTGGATAAGGGTGAGGGCCAGGCCGATGGCCACCGGGGCGGTACCCTTGGGCGCGCCCTTGCGCGTCGCCCCCATGATCACGACGAGGAAGATGGCGGTCATCACGACCTCGCAGACGAGACAGGCGAGGAGGGTGTACTCGCCGGGCGACTGGTCGCCATATCCGTTGGCGGCGAAGCCGGAGGCCTTGATCGAGAACCCCGGTGCGCCGTCGGCGATGACGGCCAGGACGCCCGCGGCGGCGAGGGCGCCGAGCAGCTGGGCGGCGATGTAGCCGACGGCGTCACGGGGCGGGAAGCGCCGGCCTGCGACCAGGCCCACCGTGATCGCCGGGTTGAAGTGGCCGCCCGAGATGTGGCCGAAGGCATAGGCGCCGGTGAGCACCGTGAGCCCGAAGGCCAGGCTCACCCCCACCAGGCCGATCCCGAGGTTGGTGGTGGGCTCGAAGGCGGCGGCCAGCACGGCTGCGCCGCAACCTCCGAGGACCAACCAAAACGTCCCGAGGAACTCCGCTCCCAGCTTACGGGTGTTCATTGCCGCCCCCCTTTTTCGCCGCCGTCCGACCTACGAGCGGCTACGCCTCATTCTATTCATTGTATTCGTTCGCGCCCCCGCCTCGGCGGTCGGCCTCCGACCAAACCCCCGCAGAATCGGGACCGGCCGTATGATTCGGGCATGAGACGACGCCCGGTTCTCTCCCGCTCAGGGGGCCGCTCGGGCCCTGTGATCCTGGCCGCCATGATTCTCGCGGGCATCGTCGTGGTCGGTTGCGGGGGCGACAAGATCGCGGCTCCGCCGGTGTCGCTCCCCGGCGTGACCAACAACCACGGCACGGAGCCGGCCGTCGACGGAATGGAGGTCGAGGCCGACGACGTGTACTTCGGTCCGACCTTCCTCACGGCTACGCCCGGTCAGAAGTTCACGATCGAGCTCAGGAATGAAGGCACGCTCCGCCACACCTTCACCAGCGACAGCCTGAAGGTCGATCTCGAGCTGCCGCCGGGCGCCAGCCGTACCGTGGGCGTGAACGCCCCGGCCTCGGGATCGGTCGAATTCCACTGCCGCCTCCACCAGACCCAGGGGATGCAGGGCGCCGTCTACGTGAAGTGACCCGGTGCCGCCGGTGCCGCGGTGGTGCGGAAGCCATTAGGTTTGGGTCGTGCCCCGCATCGACATCGAGCTCACCAGCACCCAGCCCGGCGGGAGCTGGACCTGGCGGGCAGCCGGCGCCCGGCAGCCGAAAGGAGTGCTCGAGGGCTCGCTCCTCGGCTCGGAGGCCAAGGTGGGCGACGTCCTGCGCGCCGAGTGCGAGATGGACCTCGACGGCACTCGCGTGACTGCGGTGCTGGGATCACGGACCAAGCGGGCCGAGCACGAGCGTCTAACCGTCCAGGGCTCGGGGCAGAAGGCGCCCCTCGTCACCCAGAACGGAGGGGTTCCCGATATGCGCGGCGACCGCCCACGCGGCGATGGGCGCTCCGACCGTCGCCCCGGGCGTGAGCGCGACGGCGGCCCCCGGCCCGGCCGTTCCCGCGACACCCCCGGTGGCGGCAGGGGCCCGTCATCCCGCTCCGACGGCCGCCCCGGTCAGTCACCCCGCTCCGAGGGCCGCCCGGGCTCGGCCCCCCGCTCCGACGGCCGCCCCGGTCAGTCACCCCAGGGCCGCCCGGGCGCACCCGACGGGACGACACATGGACGTGGGGGACGACCGTCGACGTCGGGCGAGCGCAGGTCCGGCCGCGACGACAGGGGCAGGGATCGTCGCACCGACGGGCATCCGCGGGGCGCCGCCACCAGCCAGCCGCGGGGCGGTCGGCCCGAGCCGCCCGGCCAGCCGCGAGGCGGCCGCCGGGAGTCGTCGGAGCCGGCGGCCCGGCCGCGCCCGAAGCGAATCCAGGCGGGCCGCGCCCACCGTGAGGCGGTGCTGGCCGACCTCCCGCCCGAGCAGCGGGCGGTGGCCGAGAAGGTCCTGCGAGGCGGACTTCCCTCGGTGCGCCAGGCCGTGGAGGAGCAGAACGCCCAGGCTCGCAGCACCGGCGCCCCGGAGATCCGCGCCGACGCCCTCGTCGCCATGGCCGAGGGCCTGTTGCCCCGGCTCCGGGCCGCCGACTGGCGTGACCGGGCCGAGGCGGCGGCGGCCGACGTCGACGAGATCGGCCTCCGCGACCTCCGGTCGGTCGTGGCCGGGTCCGACGCCGCCGCCCGGGACGACGAGAGCAGGGCCCTGGTCGCCCGGTTGCGGGAGGCGCTCGAGCGCCGCGGGGCCGAGGAGTGCGAGGCGTGGGTCGCCGAAATCCGCAGTTCCCTGGTCGACGGACGCGTCGTGCGCGCCCTCCGGGTGAGCGGCCGGCCCCCGGACCCGAGCGCCCGCTTCCCCGCCGACCTGGCCGAGGAACTGAGTGCCGCCGCGGGTGCGGCGATGACCGCCGACACCCTGGCCGACCGGTGGGCCGCCCTGCTCGACGCCTTGGTGGCCTCGCCGGTGCGTCGCTCGGTCAAGCCCCAGGGCGTCCCGGCGGAGCGACCCGAGGACTTCGAGAGCGCCCTGCGCCTGGCCGCCCCGCGTGTGCCGGCCCTCGACGCCCTGCTCGGTCCTCCCCGCCCGCCCCGACCCGCGAGCCCGTCAGGGGCCGCCCCCGGCGCCCTGCGCACGCCGCGTGGCGGTACGGGGC
>JBPCJV010000138.1:0-8962 GCA_051004925.1 Acidimicrobiales bacterium
GCGTCGGGCGTCGGCAAGACCACCGTGGCCACCGGCCTCATGGCCGCCCTCCGTCGGCGAGGGCTCTCCGTGGCTGCGGCCAAGGTGGGGCCCGATTTCATCGACCCCGGCTACCACGGCCTGGCCACGGGGCGGCCGGGGCACAACCTCGATGCCTGGATGTGCGGCCGCGAAGCCATGGGGCCCCTCGCGTGGCGCGCCTCCCGGGGGGCCGAAATCCTGGTGGTGGAAGGGGTCATGGGTCTGTTCGACGGGGCTGCCGCCGGTTCACCGGGACCCTCGGCCACAACGGCGGAGATGGCCGACCTGCTCCAGGCGCCCGTGGTGCTGGTGGTCGACACCGCGGGCTTGAGCGGCTCCGTCGCCGCCGTGGTCCACGGCTACCGCAGCTGGAACGAGGCGGCAGGTTCGCCCGGGAGCCGGGTGGCCGGTACCCCGGTGAACCGGGTGGCAGGCATAGTCCTCAACCGGGTGGCCAGCGACAGCCACGAGGCCATGCTGCGCGCCGCCCTGGAGCCGGTGGGCGTCCCCGTGCTCGGCGCCCTCCGACGCGACGAGCGGCTGCGGTGGCGGCACCGCCACCTGGGCCTGGTGCCGGTGGTGGAGGACAAGGCCGACCTGCGTCGGCGGCTCGGAGCCCTCGCAGATGCCGTCGGGCAGCAGTGCGACCTCGACGCGGTGCTGGCCCTGGCCACCTCCAGCCCCCCCGTGGCCGTCCCCGACCTGCCCCGGCCCAGGCCCGGACCGAAGGCGCGGGTGGCCGTGCTCGGCGGGCGGGGGTTCAGTTTCACCTATCCCGACAACCTCGAGATGCTGGAGGACGCGGGCGCCGAGCTCGTAGCCCTCGACCCCGAGACCGATCACCGCCTTCCTGCGGGAGTCGACGCCCTCTACGCCGGAGGAGGGTTTCCCGAGGTGTACGCCGGCGCCCTCGCGGCCAACCGACCGCTGCTCCACGACGTGGGCCGCCGCGTGGCGGGAGGCCTGGTGACGTGGGCCGAGTGCGGAGGGCTGCTCTGGCTGGCGCGGAGCCTCGACGGCCACCCCATGGCAGGGGCGGTCGCCGCCGACGCCCGGATGACCGACCGCCTCACCCTGGGTTACCGCCGGGCCCGACCCGAGGTCGACACTCCCCTGGCCCCGGCTGGGGCCGACCTGCGGGGCCACGAGTTCCACTACTCGCCGGTCAACCCGCCCGGCGACGCCCTCTCCTGGCGGGGCCGCGAGGGCCACGGCCGCGGCGGGTTCGCGTCTCCCACCCTCCTGGCCTCCTACCTCCACCTTCACCTCGCCTCGGCGCCCGGGCTGGCCGAGCGGTTCGTCGCCTCGGCCGCCGCGGGGCGTGAGCGGGGGACACGGCACCTTGACGGAGCGGCGCAGTAGTGTCCTGGGCGCTTTGGTGCTCGGGAAGCCGGTGAGAGTCCGGCGCGGCCCTGCCACTGTGACCGGGGGCTCCCAGGAGCCAGGCCCCGGCCCCGCAGACCTGAAGGACGACACCACCTCGGGAGACGAGACTTGGCCAGGCTGTCCCGGGAGACGAGAGTGGGCACGCTGATCGGCGTCGGAGTCGGGCCCGGTGACCCGGAGCTGGTCACCACCCGGGCCGTGCGCGTCCTGGGCGAGGCCGACCGGGTCTTCGCCCCGTCGACGGCCATCGACGCCGTCGGTCGGGCCGAGTCGATCGTCCGCCAGGCCTGCCCCGGGGTCGCCATCGAGCGGCTGGCCTTCGAGATGAGCGTGGGCGACGCCCGGATCGCCGCCCTCGACGCCGCCGCCGAGCGGGTGGCGACCTGTCTCGACGCCGGCGAAGGGGTGGCGTTCATCACCCTCGGCGACCCCAACGTGTACAGCACCTTCCCCACCCTGGCGGGCGCCGTGCGGCAACGCCGACCCGGGTCCGCGGTGGAGACGGTTCCCGGCATCACCGCCTTCCAGGACCTGGCCTCGCGGTCGGGAACGGTGCTGCTGGTCGGTACGGAGCACCTGCGACTGGTCACCGCCCTCGACGGGCCCGAGGCCATCGACGCCGCCCTCGACGACCCCGACGCCGCCGTGGCCGTCTACAAGGGCGGGCGCCACCTGCCGGAGATGGCCAAGCGCCTCGCCGACGCCGGCCGCCTCGACGGAGCCGTGGCCGGCGAGCTCCTCGGCCTGGCCGGCGAACGGTTCGGCCCCGTGGCCGACCTGGCCCGTGGCCCCGCGTCGTACCTGGTCACGGTCATCGTCCCTCCCGCCGGAAGGGGGCAGTCATTGCGTTCCGGCCACGCAGGCCAGGGCCGGTGATCTCCTTCGTGGGCGCCGGGCCCGGGGCGGCCGACCTGCTGACGCTCCGAGGCTGCGACCGGCTGGCGGCGGCCGACGTGGTGGTGTGGGCCTCGTCGCTCGTGCCCGCCGAGGTGCTGACCCACGCCGCGGCCGGTGCCGAGGTGCACGACTCGGCGACCATGACCCTCGAGGACGTGCTCGCCACGTACGCCGCCCGCCCCGACGCCGCCATCGTGCGCCTCCACTCGGGCGACCCGTCGGTCTACGGCGCCATCCAGGAGCAGATCGACTGGTGCGTGGCCAACGGACGTCCGTTCGAGGTGGTGCCGGGGGTGTCGTCGCTCGGTGCCGCGACCGCCACCCTGGGCCGCGAGCTCACCGTTCCCGGTGTGGCCCAGAGCGTGGTCGTCACCCGCCTGGCCGGCCGGACGGCCGCCTCCATGCCCCCGGGTCAGTCGGTGGCCGACTACGCCGGCCACGGCGCGACCCTCGCTGTGTTCCTATCCGCGGCCCGGCCCGCCGAGCTCCAGGCGGAGCTGCTCGGCACCGGCAGCGCCTACGGGCCGGACACGCCGGCCGCCGTGGTCGTCCGGGCGTCTTGGCCCGACGAGATGGTCGTGACCACCACGGTCGGCCGCCTGGCCGAGGACCTGGCCGCCACCGGCGCCACCACCACCGTCCTCGTCCTCGTGGGGCCGGCCCTGGCCGACACGCCCGCGGCCCGCAGCCACCTCTACTCGCCCACCTTCGCCCACCGGTTCCGGCGCCGCTCGACGCCGGGCACCACCGCCGGACGGCCCGCGTGACGCCGCCCGGGAGCCGGTCGTCGGGGGCGTCGAACCTGCCCGTTCCCTTCAAAGGCGCCGAGGACGACAGGGCCGACGACCCCTTCGGCGAGCGGCGCGACAGCAAGGGAATGCGCCTCGGCTGGACGACCGGCACCTGTGCCAGCGCCGCGGCCAAGGCGGCGGCCACCGGCCTGTTCAAGGGGTCACCCCCGGCCGCCATCGACGTGGCCCTGCCCGACGGGTCGCGCGAGTGGTTCGAGGTCGAGGCCGAGGGGGCGACGCGCGCCGTCGTGGTGAAGGACGCGGGCGACGATCCCGACTGCACCAACGGGGCGAGGGTGACGGCCAAGGTGGCCATGGCCCGGTCGGGCCAGGTCACCCAGTTCTTCGCCGGGCCGGGCGTGGGCACGGTGACCAAGCCCGGGCTGGGCCTCGAGGTGGGCGCGCCGTCGATCACGCCGGTACCGGAGCGCATGATCCTGGAGGCCCTCCTCGAGGTGACCGAGGAGCCGCTGTCCGTCACCCTGTCGGTGCCCGACGGCGAGGCCATGGCCGCGCACACCACAAACGCCCGACTGGGCATCGTGGGCGGCATCTCCATCCTCGGCACCACCGGGGTGGTCAAGCCCTACTCCACCGCGGCGTGGCGGGCTTCGATCGTGCAGCAGATCGACGTGGCCTCCGCCCAGGGTGAGTCGATCATGGTCCTCGCCACCGGCAGCCGCACCGAGCGCCTGGCCATGCAGCTGTTCCTCGAGCTCGACGAGATCTGCTTCGTCGAGGTGGGCGACTTCACCGGCACGGCCCTGCGCAAGGCCGCGGCCATGGGCTTCACCCACACCGTCCTGGTGGGCATGGCCGGCAAGATCACCAAGCTGGCGTCCGGGGCGATGATGACCCACTTCCGCCGTTCGAAGGTGGACGGCAAGCTCCTGGCTGCGGTGGCCCGGTCGGCCGGCGCGCCCAAGCAGGTGGTGGCCGCGGCCACCGCCACGGAGAAGGCTCGCCACTTCTTCGAGACCTGCATCGCCCATGACGTCATCGCTCCCCTCACCAAGGTCTGCGAGCTGGCCAAGAAGGCCTGCGCCGAGCACACCAAGGGGGCGCTGGAGATCGACGTCCTCATGTCCGACTTCGAGGGTCGCAGGATCGTCGCCCGTGCCTGAGATTCCCATCGACTCCGACGTCGCGGCGATCGTGGTCGTGGGCGTGTCCGGTCCCGAACTGGCCAAGGACGCCGCCCGGGCCCTCCAGGATGCCGATCTGGTCGTGGGGGGCTCCCGTCACCTCGAGGCCCTGGCCCCGGCCGGCGCCCGGCGACTGTCGGTGAACGGCGACCTGACGGCGGTGCTCGACGCGGTGGCGGCCGAGTCGGGCCGGGTGTGCGTACTGGCGTCGGGCGACCCGGGGTTCTTCGGCGTGGTCCGGGCCCTGGCGGAACGGTTCGGCCCGGGTCGCCTGGAGGTCCATCCCGCCCCCTCGGCGGTGGCCCTGGCCTTCGCCCGCCTGGGGCTGCCCTGGGACGATGCAGTTGTGGTGTCGGCCCACGGCCGGTCCCTCGACGACGCTGTCCGCCACGCCGCCGCCGCGTCCAAGGTGGCGGTGCTCACCTCCCCCGACAACCCGCCGGAGGCCCTGGGCCGGGCCCTGCTCGACGTCGGTGGTCGCCATCGCCGGGTCGCGGTGTGCAGTCGCCTGGGTGGAGGCGACGAGGCCGTGGCCCACGTGGATCTCCCCGGTCTGGCCGACGGCGAGTGGGACCCCCTGTCGGTGGTGGTCCTGCTCGACGGTGACAATGACCCTGGCACCCCAGCGTCCGCCGTCGCCGCGTCCCCGGTGCTGGCCTGGGGGCTGCCCGACGACCGGTTCGCCCACCGCCAGGGCATGGTCACCAAGGCCGAGGTGCGCGCCGTCGCCCTGGGCAAGCTCGCCCTGCCGGTCACCGGTGTTCTGTGGGACGTCGGTGCGGGGTGCGCCAGCGTGGCCGTGGAGTGCGCCCTGCTGGCTCCCGGGCTGTCGGTCTGGGCGGTGGAGCGCGACCCCGACGACGCCGCCCGGGCCCGGGCCAACGCCGCCCGGCACGGGGTGGCTGTCCATGTCGTGGAGGAGATCGCTCCCCCGGGCCTGGCCGACCTCCCCTCCCCGGACCGGGCCTTCGTGGGCGGCGGGGGCCTGGAGGTGCTCGACGCCGTCGTCGACCGCCTGGCCCCGGAGGGACGCGTGGTGGCCACCTATGCCGCCCTCGACCGGGCCGCGGCCGCCGCCGAGCGCCTGGGCCACGTCGTGCAGGTGCAGGTCAGCCGAGGACGCCCCCTGCCCGACGGCAGCTTCCGTCTGGCCGCCGAGAACCCGGTGTTCGTCGCCTGGGGTCCGGCCGAATGAGCGGCAGCCCCCTCGATCCAAGAATCCTCTCGGTGTCCGTCACCGAACAGGGCCGCGCCCTGGCGGGCAGGCTGCCCTTCGCTTCCGTGCACGGCCGGGCGCAGGCCACCGTGGCCGGGCAATGGGACACGGTCGACGGCCTCGTGCTCTTCCTCGCCACCGGCGCCGCGGTGCGGATCATCGCCCCCCTGCTGAAGTCGAAGTCCGCGGATCCCGCCGTCGTGTGCGTGGACGAAGCCGGTCGCTTCGCCGTCGCCCTGTGCGGTGGGCACGCCCGGGGCGCCAACGACCTGGCCCGTCAGGTGTCCGAGCTGCTGGGTGCCCAGGCCGTGGTCACCACCGCCACCGATGCCGCCGGCGTGACGGCGGTCGACCAGATCCCCGGGATGGTCGCCACCGGCGACGTGGCCGGCGTGACGACCGCCATGCTCGACGGACGCCCTCCCACCGTGGTCAACGCCCTGAACTGGCCGCTCCCACCGGACCTGGCCACGAGTGGTTCCTCATCGGGGGGCCCGGTCCCCCGCTCAGAGGGCCGCTCGGGCCCGGTCCCCCGCTCAGAGGGCCGCTCGGGCCCGGCCTCGGTCATCGTGACCGACCGGGTCGTCGCCTCCGCCCCGGGCCTGGTCGCCCTCCACCCACCGTCGCTGGTGGTCGGCGTGGGCGCGTCCACCGACGCCCCCACCCACGAGGTTGGCGCCCTCGTCGAGTCGGCCCTCGCCGAGGCGGGGTTGAGCCGGTCGTCGGTCACGGAGGTGGCCACCATCGACCGGCGGGCCGCCGACCCCGCCGTGGTCGCCCTCGGGCTCCCCGTGCGCGCCTTCGCGCCTTCGGCCCTGGCGGGCGTCGCCGTCCCGACGCCGAGCGCGGTGGTCGCCGCCGCCGTGGGCACACCGAGCGTGGCCGAGGCGGCCGCCCTGCTGGCCGCCGGCGGCGGGGCCGAGCTGGTGGTGGCCAAGCAGGCCTCGGCCCACGCCACCGTGGCCGTGGCTCGGCGGCGGTCGCCCCGCGGCCGGCTGAGCGTCGTGGGGCTGGGACCCGGCCACGGCCGCTTCCGCACGCCCGAGGCCGAGGCCGCCGTCCGGCACGCCGAGGTGGTGATCGGCTACGGGCCCTACGTCGACCAGTGCGCCGATCTCCTCAAGCCATCCCAGGAGGTGGTGCGCAGTCCCATCGGCGACGAGGTGGTCCGGGCCAAGTAGGCGCTGGCCGAAGCGGGGTCCGGGCGCCGGGTCGCCCTGGTCTCCTCCGGTGACCCCGGCGTGTACGCCATGGCCGGCATCGCTCTCGAGCTGGCCGCCGACCAGAGCGACGACGTCGACGTGGTCGTCGTCGCCGGCGTGCCCGCCGCCCTGTCCGCCGCCGCCCTGCTCGGCGCGCCCCTGGCCCACGACCACGCTGTCATCAGCCTTTCCGCCTTGCCCACCCCGTGGTCGGCCATCGAGGCCCCCTTGCGGGCCGCGGCCGTCGCCGACCTCGCCGTCGTGCTCTACAACCCCCGCTCGCAGGGGCGGTCGTGGCAGCTCGACGCCGCCCGCCGGCTGCTGGCCGAGCACCGGAGCGCCGACACCCCCGTGGGCGTGGTCACCGACGCCGGCCGGCCCGGCCAGCGAGTCGACATCACCACCCTGGCCGGGCTCGACCCCGAGACAGTGGGGATGACCACCTGCGTCATCATCGGGTCGTCGACCACCAAGGTGGTCGCCGGCCGCATGGTCACCCCCCGCGGGTACGAGGTCGCACCATGACCGTTCTGGCGTGCGAATCGCGAGGGGTTCCCGGGCAGTTTGCACGCCAGAACGGCTTCGCCGTGACCGTCGACGACGGGTGCACCGCCTGTGGCGCCTGCCTGATCACCTGTCCGGAGCGGGCGCTGCTGGCCGCGCCGAAGCGGCCCGCGACCGTCGACCGTCTCTGCACCGGGTGCCTGGCCTGCATCGAGATCTGCCCCCGCGACGCCATCACCGTCGAGATCGCGCCATGACCCGTACCCAGGGGGAGGAGATCGAGGCCGAGAGCTTTCGCATCCTGGCGGGGCGGGTCGACCTGTCGGGATTCGGTCCCCTAGGAGCCGCGGTGGTGGCCCGAACCGTGCACGCCAGCGCGGATGTGGAGTATGCCAAGACCATGGTGGCCGACGAACAGGCGGTGGCCGCCGGCGTGGCCGCCCTGGGCGCGGGTGCGCCGGTGATCACCGACGTGGAGATGGTGGCCCGCGGCATCAACGGTCCGGAGACCACCTGCCACCTCGGCGACCCGGACGTCGCCGGGCTCACCCGCAGCGCCGCCGGCCTGCGGGCCGCGGCCGCGCAGCACCCCGACGGGGCCGTGGTGGTCGTCGGGTGCGCCCCCACCGCCCTGTTCGAGGTCCTGCGCCTGGCCGCGAGCGGCGCCTTCGCCCCCGCCCTCGTCGTGGGCCTCCCCGTCGGGTTCGTAGGGGCAGCCGAGTCCAAGGCCGCCCTGCGGGCCAGCGGCCTCCCCGCGATCAGCAACGTGGGCGACAAGGGTGGCAGCGCGGTCGCCGCCGCAGCCGTCAACGCCATGTGGCGGCTGGCCCGCCCGGGCTTGAGCGGCCCTCTGAGCGGGGTGACGGGCCCGAGCGGCCCTCTGAGCGGGGTGACGGGCCCGAGCGGCCCTCGGAGCGGGGAGCAGTGACCACCCATCCCGCCCTCCTGGTGGTCGGCCACGGCAGCCGCTCGGCCGCGGGGGTCGCCGAGTACTGGCGGCTGGCCGAGGTGCTGCGGTCGCAGGCCCCCGACATCGAGGTGGGCTGCGGCTTCATCGAGCTGGCGCCGCCCGACCTCGACACGGCCATCGACGACCTCGTCGCCGGCGGCGCCACGTCGGTCGTGGCCAGCCCCCTGATCCTCCTCGGCGCCGGCCATCTGAAGAACGACGGTCCCTCCGCCCTGCACCGGGGCCGTCACCGTCATCCCGGGGTCGACTTCCACTACGCACGCGACCTCGGCATCCATCCCCGCGTGCTGGCCGTGGCCGTCGACCGCATCGCTGCGGCCGTCGGCGCCGACGACCCCGCGACCGTCGCCGTGGTGGTGGTGGGCCGCGGCTCGTCGGACCCCGACGCCAACGCCGACCTCTACAAGGTCGGCCGACTGCTCGCCGACGCCATGCTCGCCGAATCGAACGAGGTGGGCATGGTGGAGCCTGCCTTCGTCTCCCTCGCCCCTCCCGATGTGGCCGCCGCCCTCGACCGTTGCCGTCGCCTGGGCGCCACCCGCATCGCCGTCGTTCCGTACTTCCTGTTCACCTGCGTCCTCGTCGACCGCATCCGCGACCAGACCACCGCCTGGTCGGAGTTGCACCCCGACGTCGACGTACGCCACGGCCCGCACCTGGGCGCCGACCCCCGCATCGCCAGCCTTCTCATCGACCGCTACCGCGAGGCCCTGGCCGGCCCGACCCGCCTGAACTGCGACCTCCGCGTGTACCGCACGGCCACGCCCGGTCACGAGCACCGCGTAGGCACACCGCCCGCCGCCGGGCACGGCCACGACCACCGCGTTCCG
>JBPCJV010000139.1:0-4875 GCA_051004925.1 Acidimicrobiales bacterium
GTGACTACAAGCGCGGCCTGCGCGACTACGACCTGGCCGAGCCCACGCGCGTCGCGGAACGGGCGTGGCGCAACCTCGCCGGCTACGGCCCCCTCGAGTCGCTGCTGGCCGACGACGACGTCTGGGAAATTATGGTTAATGGTCCGGACGCCATCTTCGTGAAGCGTCATCGCGGTCCGAGCAGCTACCACGACGAGGTCTTCAACGACGACGAGCACGTCGTCCGCACGCTCACCAAGATCCTCGACGACGCCGCCGCCTCGCACCGCAAGCTCGATCCGGCCGAGGGGCTGCAGGACGCCCAGCTCGACACCGGAGCCCGGCTGCACATCGTGCACGGCGACGTCGGCCGCGACGGGCATGTGCTCGTCAATATCAGGAAATTTACGGGTGTCGCCTACCGCTCACTGGCCGAGCTCGTGGAGCGCGACATGTTCGACGTGCGCGTCGCCGAGTTCCTCCAGGCCTGTGTCCGGGCCCGCTTGTCGATGGTCTTCGCCGGAGCGCCCGGGTCGGGCAAGACCACGATGCTGTCGTGCTGCGCGGCCGAGCTCGACCCCAGCCTGCGGGTGGTGATCGCCGAGGAGGTGTTCGAGGCCGACCTTCCGCTGCCCAACGTGGCGTCGATGCAGACCCGGCCCGCCCGTCAGGACCGCAAGGAGGTCGACCTGCGCCGCCTGGTGGCCGGCTTCCTGCGCATGGCTCCCGACATCGCCGTGGTCGGCGAGGTGCGTGACCGAGAGGCCCTGCCTCTCCTGCTCACGCTGTCGTCCGGGGTCAAGGGGTTCACCACCATCCACGCGGGCTCGGCCCGCCAGGCCCTCACCCGGCTGCGGTTCATCTGCCAGTTGTCCGACACGCCGAACGAGCTGTCGCTGTCGGCCCTCAGCTCCCTGGTGAGCGAGGCCATCGACGTCGTCGTGCACTGCGCCCGGGTCGGGGGCAAGGTGCAGGTGAACGAGATCGCAGCCGTCGAAGAGCTCCAGACGGGGCGCGACGGCACGCAGTTCACCATCACTGAGGTGTTCCGGCGGCCGCGGTGGGACGAACCCCTCGCGTGGACGGGCAACCTCCCGGTGCGCGCCGGGCGCTTCCTGGAAGACGCCGGCTACGATGTCCGCTCCCTGCTCGACGCCCGCGCCGACGACGCCTCGGCACCGCGCCGGCGGCGTGCGCAACCCGCCCGGGGCGCGGCCGGCGCCACGGCCGCCGGCACCACGGCTGTCAAGTGACCGGCCTGCTCATCGCCGTGGTCGGCGGCTATGGCGTGTACCTCCTGTACACGGCGTTGGTCCTGCGCTGGCAGGGGCTCGGCCCCCGCCCCGAGGGGGATACACGGGGAGCGTCGACCTGGCGGCGACGCGGGGAACAGTGGCTGACCCAGGCAGGCTTGGAGGACGTGCGGACGGCGGAGTTCGCCGCGGTCATGGCCGTGCTGTTCGTGGCCGGGGCCGCCGTCGCCTTCGTCCTCTTCGGCAGCGCGCTGCCGGCCCTGGTCGTCGGCGGGTTCGCGGCCAGCTACCCGGTGGCGTCGTATCGGGCCCGTCGCCAGCGCGCCCGCCGGCGCGCCGGCGAGGCCTGGCCGCGCATGATCGAGGAGATTGCCCTGCTCAGTGGCTCGCTCGGCCGCTCGGTGCCCCAGGCCCTCTTCGAGGTCGGCGAGAGCGCCCCGGCCGAGATGCGACCTGCCTTCGCCGCCGCCCACCGCGAGTGGCTCATCTCCACCGACTTCGCCCGCACGGCGGCCGTGCTCAAGGCCCGACTGGCCGACGCCACGGCCGACGCTACAGCCGAGACCCTGCTGGTGGCCCACGAGGTCGGGGGCACCGACCTCGACCGTCGCCTGAGCGCACTCGTCGAGGACCGCATCGCCCACCTCCAGGGCCGCAAGGACGCGGAGGCCAAGCAGGCCGGCGTGAAATTCGCCCGCCGCTTCGTCCTTTTCGTGCCCTTCGGCATGGCCCTCGCCGGGCTGTCCATCGGGGACGGCCGCCAGGCCTACGAGTCCGCCGCCGGCCAGGTAGGCGTCGTGGTGGCCCTGGCCATGGTCATCGCCTGCTGGGTGTGGTCGGGACGCATCATGCGTCTCCCCGAGGAGGAGCGGGTGTTCGTCGAGTGAGGCTCGCCGTCGCCGCCGGCCTGGCCCTGTGGGTCGGTGTCACCCTCGTGCTCTCCCAGCTCCGCTGGTTCGCCCGACCGTCGCTCGTCGACCGCCTCCGTCCCTACGGGCCCGGAGGCATGACCCCGCGCAGCCGGGGCCTGCTGCCGTCGGTGGAGTCGTTCCGGGAGGTGCTACGTCCACTCTGTCGCCTGTCCGGTGAACGCGTGGCCCGCGCCCTCGGAGTCAGCGAGGACCTGTCCACCCGGCTGGAGCGCATCCACTCACCGCTCGACAGCACCGAGTTCCGGGTCCGTCAGCTGGGCTGGACGGCGGCCGCCTTCGCTGCCGGCTCGATACTCACCGTCGCCCTCCGCCCACCCACGCTGATCGCCCTCCTGCTCATCTTCGGCGGGTCGGCCCTGGTGTTCCTTGTCGTCGAACAGCGGGTGGCCAAGGCCTCCGAGAACTGGAAGCGCCACCTGTTCCTGGATCTCCCGGTGCTGTCCGAGCAGCTCGCCATGCTCCTCTCCGCGGGTTTCTCCCTCGGCGCCGCCCTCAATCGACTGGCCCAGAGGGGTCGTGGCGACGCGGCCCGCGACCTCGCCCGCGTGTGCGGACGCATCCGCCAGGGCCTCTCGGAGATGGACGCCCTCCGGGAGTGGGCCACGCTGGCCGACGTCGAGGCGCTCGATCGCCTCATCCCCGTCCTCGCCCTCAATCGTGAGGCCAGCGACCTCGGCCGACTCGTCTCCGAGGAGGCGCGGTCGGTCCGCCGCGACGTGCAGCGCGAGCTCGTGGAGGCGGCCGAGCGTCGCGGCCAGCAGGTGTGGGTGCCGGTCACCGTCGCCGCCCTGCTTCCCGGCGTGCTGTTCCTGGCCATCCCGTTCATGGCCGCCCTCGACCTGTTCTCCGGATCCGGACCAGCAGAAGGGAGTAACCGAACGTGAACGACATCCAGCTGCGAGCGCACGTGTGGCTCGAGGCCTTCAAGATCAGGCTCATCAAGGACGAGACGGGGGAGGGAGTGATCTCCACGGCCATCGCCGTGTTGATCATGGCCGCCCTCGGCGCCCTCATGTGGGTCGGCTTCCAGCAGATCTGGGGTCATGCGTCCAGCCAGACCGACAGCCAGATCACCAAGATCAGCGGCTGAGGCCCTCCCGCCCCGGCCCGGCTGCCCGCGGCGGGTCGTTGCCGGCGACGAACGCGGCAGCGGCCCCCTGTCGGCGTGGTTCGGCCTGGTCGTGTTCCTGGCCCTGCTGTTCGTGGCCGTCCAGATCCTGTTCAACCTGTACGCCACATCGGTGGTGACCTCGTTGTCCTACGACGCGGCCAGGCGGGTGGCCGCCTCCCAGGGTGACCCGGCGGCGATTGTCGACGCCGAAGCCCACGCCCGCCAGGCCCTCGGTCGGTACGCCCCGCAGGTGAGCTTCGAATGGTCGACCGACGGTGACGTCGTGGCCCTGCGCGTGCGGGCCCACAACCCAGCCCACGTCCTCCCCGTGACCGCCGGGCGGTTTGCCCTCGGCGACATCGACCGCACCGTCCGGGTGCGCCTGGAGCGGTTCCGATGACCGGGCCTGCATTCCGTTCCGGTCAGGTTCCGCAGGGCCAGGGCCCTCCGGAACCTGACCAGAACACCAGACTTCGGGGCGAGGCCGGCCAGGTGGCGGGCATCGAGGCCATCCCCTTCGGGCTGCTCGTGTTCGTCGTCGGCGTGCTTCTGGTCACCAACGCCTGGGTGGTGATCGACGCCAAGATGACGGTCGCGTCGGCGGCGCGCGAAGCCACCCGGGCCTATGTCGAGGCTGCCGCGGGCGCCGACCCGTCGGCCCTGGCCCACGACGCGGCTGTCGAGGCCCTGCAGGGCGGCGGGCGCGACCCGTCGCAACTGTCGCTCAGCGCGGAGACCGGCACCTTCGCCCGCTGCGAGCGGGTGACGTTCTCGGCCTCGTATCCGGTGCCGGCCATCACCCTGCCCTGGATCGGTGGGTTCGGCCACGGCTTCATCGCCACCGCCCGCCATTCGGAGATCGTCGACCCGCTGCGCACAGGCGTACCCCTCGGCAGTGATCGCTGTGACACCGTCGCCGGGTAGGCGGCCCGGCGGCCGGCAGCGGGGGAGCGTGCTGCTGCTGTTCCCCGCCGCCGTGCTCATCGTCATCGTGCTGGCGGCCATCACGGTCGACTCCGCAATCGCCTTCCTCGCCCAGCGCGAGGTGGCCAACGCGGCCGTGGCCGCAGCCAACGATGCCGCCGGCGAGGGGGTGGGGAACCGGGCCTTCTACGAAGGCGGCAGCGTCGACCTCGATCCCGCCGCCGTGCAACAGCTGGCGGGCGAGCGGGTGGTGGCCGCCCTCGACCCCGACCGCTTCCGTGACCTTGCCGTCGACGTCGCGGTGTCGCCTCCCGCCACCCCCGGGTGCCCCCCCAGGGTGCGGGTCCACGTCAGCGCCCGCGTCTCCACGCTGTTCGCCGCCGCCCTCCCCGGCGGACCACAAGACCGTGCTGTGAAGGCCACCGCCATGGCACACCCGTCACAGGCGCCTCAGCCCGGCTGCTGACCGAACGTGTCGCGATTTCCACTGCCAGGGTCGATCAGCGCGACAAGAAGGGGAAGACGGGCCCTCGGCGGTGCGCAGAGTGTAATACATTGAAAACAGCCGAAACATCGTTTATGGTCACCTCGATGGAGACGATGGTGAAGCGGGCGATCGACGACGCCCACGCCGCCCGCATCCGGGTCGAGGCGGAGTCGCTCGCCGCGGGCCAGC
>JBPCJV010000140.1:0-4241 GCA_051004925.1 Acidimicrobiales bacterium
GGCCGGGGCCGGGATGACTCGGGGGGTGGGGTCGATGTCGAGATCGCTGTACATGAGGCTCCCGGTGGCCGCCGGGCTCGGCATGGGCTGAGGGCATGACGGGAGGCTGAATCCCGGACCCACCCCGTCCGGCGGGAGGTACCATGTCGCCCTCACAGCTCTACGGGGTAGTGGCAACGTCGCCATCTTCGACGATGAAGCCCCAGGCCGTTCTTCGATGTCCGAATCTCTCTTTCGTCGCGAGGAAGCCCATGCCCACTACCCGTCCCCGTCCTGAACTTGACTCCTGCGGCATCGGCTTCGTCGCCGACTCCAAGGGCCGACCGTCGCGCGCGATCGTCAGCGCCGCCCTGAAGGGGCTGGCGTGCGTGAAGCACCGCGGCGCACTGGCCGCGGACGCCCGCTCGTCCGACGGTTCGGGACTCCTCGTCCCCATCCCCGCCGCCATCTTCGGCGCCGACGACGCGGGGACGACCCACGGCCTGGCCATGCTCTTCGTCCGGGGCCCCGACCCGCGCCCCGCAGTGGAGGAGGCGGCCCGGGCCGAGGGCATCTCCGTGGTCGAGTGGCGCACGCCCCCCACCGACGACGACCGCCTCGGCGACCTGGCCCGGTCCACCCGTCCGCTGGCGCTCCAGGCCGTGCTCGCCCCACCGCCGGGCGCCGACAGCGACGCCGCCGAGCGGGCCGCCTTCCGGCTGCGACGTCGCGTCTCGGCCACCGCGTCGGGCACCTACGTCGTGTCGTGTTCGTTCCGCACCGTGGTCTACAAGGGCCTCGTGGTGGCCGATGCCCTCGCCGGCTATTGGCTCGACCTGGCCGACGACCGCTTCGCCACTCCGTTCGCCATGTTCCACCAGCGCTTCTCCACCAACACCCTGCCCACGTGGGAAAGGGCCCAGCCCTTCCGCATGCTCTGCCACAACGGCGAGATCAACGCCCTGGCCGGAAACGCCAACCGCATGCGGGCTCGGGCCCGGCTCGGCACCGATGCCGTGGGCCTCGGTCCCGAGGAGCTCTTCCAGCCCGTGCTCGACCCCGCCGACTCGGATTCCGGCCAGCTCGACTCGGTCGTCGAGCTGCTCACCCGCAGCGGGCGCGACGTGCGCCACGCCGTGGCCATGACCATCCCGGAGGCGTGGGAGGGCGAGCGCGACCTCGACCCCGCGGTGCGGGGCTTCTACCGCTACCACTCGTCGCTCATGGAGCCGTGGGACGGCCCCGCCGGGGTCATCTTCACCGACGGCCTGCGGGTGGGCGCGGCGCTCGACCGCAACGGCCTGCGGCCCCTGCGCTACCCCATCGGCGCCGACGGGCTCGTGTCGTGTTGCTTGGAGGCCGGCGCCATCGACGTCGCCGCCCACGAGGCAGTGACAGGGCACGGCGCCAACCGCCGGGGCCGCCTCGGGCCGGGGGAGATGCTGTTCGTCGACCCGGGTCACGGCGTCGCCGACGACGCCGAGTGCAAGGAGCACCTCGCCGCCATCCATCCGTACGCCCGCTGGGCAGCCGACGGCCTGCGCGACGTGAGCCGGGGCCGTCCCATCGAGCAGACGCCCGACCCCGACCGCCTCGAGCGGCGCCAGGCCATGTTCGGCTACAGCCGCGAGGAACTCGCCATGGTGCTGCGCTACATGGCGGCCGAGGCCAAGGAGCCCACCTACTCGATGGGCGACGACTCACCGCTCCCCCACCTCGCGGGCCGTCCCCGGCCCATCCACCACTACCTCAAGCAGCGCTTCGCCCAGGTCACCAACCCCCCCATCGACCACCTGCGCGAGCGCCTGGTGATGAGCCTGCGCACCCTCCTGGGGCCCCGCCACCCGATCCTCGAGGAGGACCCCCGTGCGGCCGAGCTCCTGGTGCTCAAGACCTTCTTCGTGTACCCGTCGCTCATCGTCGACCTCCTGAGCGGCGTCACCTCCGACTTCGCCGCCGCCCACCTCGACGCCACCTTCCCGGTCGCCGAGGGGCCCGGAGGGCTGAGCGCCGCCGTCGACCGCATCTGCGACCAGGCGGAGACCATGGCGGCCGAGGGCACGTGCATCTTCGTGGTCGACGACGGCAACGTGTCGGAGGAGCGCGCCCCCGTGCCCGCCCTGCTGGCCATCGGCGCCGTACACCACCGCCTCGTGGCCCGGGGCCTGCGCTCGGGCACCAGCCTGGTGGCGTCCGCCGACGACGCCCGTGACGTCCACTACATCGCCTGCCTGCTGGGCTACGGCGCCGACGCCATCTGCCCGGGCCTGGCTCTGGAGACGGTGGCCCACGAGGCCGACCGCAACGACGACTCCGAGCTGTCGGGCCCCGAGGCCCAGAGCCGCCTCCAGTCGGCCATGGAGGACGGCGTGCTCAAGGTGATGTCGAAGATGGGCATCTGCACGGTCGACTCGTACCGCGGCGCCCAGATCTTCGAGGTGCTCGGCCTTGGGCCCGACGTCGTCGACGTGTGCTTCGCGGGTACGCCGTCGGTCGTGGGCGGCATCGGTTGGGAGGAGCTGGGGGCCGACGTGCTGGTGCGCCACGGCACCGGCCGTTTGGGCGACGGCGGGTTCTACCGGGCCCTGAAGAAGTCGGGCGCCGAGTACCACACCCACAACGACGACGTGACCAAGGCCCTCAACGAGATGAAGGCCGCCCACCTCCTGCAGTCCGCCGTGAAGAACGGGAGCGACGAGACGTACTCGCGCTTCGCCGCACTGGTCAACGAGCGTCCGGCCACCGAGCTGCACGACCTGCTCGACCTCGTGCCCGCCGGGCCTCCGGTCCCTGTCGACGAGGTGGAGCCCGCCCGCGCCATCACCCGGCGCTTCTCCACGGGCGCCATGTCACACGGCTCGCTGTCGCGCGAGGCCCACGAGACCCTGGCCGAGGCCATGAATCTCATCGGGGGCAAGTCGAACTGCGGCGAAGGCGGCGAGGGCCGGGCCCGGTTCCTCACCCGGGGCCAGGAGACCGGCGACAAGAACAGCAGGATCAAGCAGATCGCGTCCGGGCGGTTCGGGGTCACCCCCGAGTACTGCGCCTTCGCCGACGAGCTCAACATCAAGATCGCCCAGGGCTCCAAGCCCGGCGAAGGGGGCCAGATCCCCGGCGCCAAGGTGTCGGAGGAGATCGCTGCCCTCCGCCACACCCAGGCCGGCATCGGGCTCATCTCGCCGCCGCCCCACCACGACATCTACTCCATCGAGGACCTGGCCCAGCTCATCTTCGACCTCAAACAGGTCAACCGCCTGGCCGACGTGTCGGTGAAGCTGGTGGCCGAGGACGGCGTCGGCACCATCGCCGCGGGCGTGGCCAAGGCCCTGGCCGAGTGCGTCCACATCAGCGGCTGCAACGGCGGCACCGGCGCCTCGCCGCTCATGTCCATCAAGCACGCCGGACTGCCCTGGGAACTGGGTCTGGCCGACACCCAGGCCGCCCTCATCGACAACGGCCTGCGCGACCGCATCAGGGTGCGGATCGACGGAGGCCTGCTCACCGGCCACGACGTGCTCATGGGCGCGCTCCTCGGCGCCGACGAGTTCTCCTTCGGTACCGCGGCCATGATCGCCGAGGGCTGCATCATGGCCCGGGCCTGCCACAAGGACACCTGCCCGACGGGCATCGCCACCCAGCGCCCGCACCTGCGGGCCAAGTTCGCGGGCACCGCCGAGGGCGTCGCCGCCTACCTGACGTTCGTGGCCGAGGAGGTGCGGCGGGGCCTGGCCGGTCTCGGCTTGCGCACCCTCGACGAGGCCATCGGGCGGGTGGAGTGCCTGCGCCAGAGCCAGTCGGCCGACCCCCGCGCCGCGTCGATGGACCTTTCGCCGCTGATCACCCCGCCGTCCGACCCCGACGCCCCCCGCCGGTTCGTGCGCCCCGTCGAGATCCAACGGCCGCGCTCCACCCTCGGCGACCGCCTCGTCGACGACGCCCTGCTCGGCGTGTGGGAGGGCGACGACGTGGAGCTGCGGTATCCCATCACCAACGCCGACCGCACGGTGGGCGCCGCCCTGGGCGGGGCCATCGCTCTCGAGTTCGGCCAGGCGCCGCCCATGGGCACCGCCGTGGTGCGCTTCGACGGCTCCGCGGGCCAGAGCTTCGGGGCCTTCCTCACCCACGGCATCGAGTTCGACTTGGTGGGCGAGGCCAACGACTACGGGGGCAAGGCAAGGGGTGGGGGGCGCATCGTGGTGCGCCCACCGGCCGACACGGTGGCTGCCTCCGGCCCCACCGGCGCCGACGGGCCGGTGCTGGCC
>JBPCJV010000141.1:0-5532 GCA_051004925.1 Acidimicrobiales bacterium
GGGCCTTGCGGGCGATGCCCAGGCACACGCGCCGGAGCAACGGGTAGGCGAAGGTCAGCAGCAGCAGGGTCCACACCGTGACCGAGATCGTCACCGCCACCACCACCTGCACGCCCACCTGGTTGCCTAGGAGGACGGCCGCCACGAGCGTGTCGGCCAGGGTCGTGATGTTGGCGCCCATGATGTAGGGGATGGTGTTGGCCCTCCGCAGGTGGCCCTTGGCGACCAGCGGCACCAGCAGCGTCAGGGCCACCGACACCGACAGGGTGAGTAGGCACACCCCGCAGCCCAGGAGGAACATGGGCCACTTGCGGGTGTACCAGGCGTTGGGATGGTCCTCGAGCTGCTCGCTGCCCACCGCCGGCATCACCTTGTCGAAGAGCTGGAAGCCCACCAGGAGCACGCCCAAGCCGACGGGGAAGAGCATCCACCGGGGGAGCAGGTCGGCGGCCAGGTCGACGGTCCAGCCGAACAGGGTGTCGGTGACCGAGGTGATGCCGGGCGAGGTCCCGATCGACACCCAGTCGAACGCGCCCTGGTCGAGCAGCACGTAGCCCACCGCCGCCGCGGGCAGGTACACCGCCATGGTGACGAGCAGCGACAGGATCCCGATGGAGATCGGCGCCCGGCGGCCGGCACCGCCGGTCTTCCTGAGGGCGTAGATGCCACCGGCCACCAGCACCACGAAAGCGGCGCCGAGGCGGGACCCGGTGAGCATGGTGAACGACTGCGCACCCGTGATGGCGTCGGCGTCGAGGAGGGCGAGCGAGGCGGCTGCGATCGGCGAGCCCGACAGGACGATGCACGCCCCCAGCCAGCCCAGCCCCAGCGTGCTCCAGGCGTTGTCGGTGAAGACCGAGCCCTCGAGGGTGGGGATGAGAGCGGTCGCCCCTTGCTTCATCAGCCCCAGGGCGGTGACGAACAGCCCGAGACCCACGACGAGGTAGACGACCCGGAGGGCGATGGGGACGCTCGGGGGAGCGACGACGACGACGTCTTCGGGGGGGAGCTCCAGGCCGGCAACGTGGGCGACCGTCGGGCCGTCCCCGTTGTCGCCGTCTGCCGCGTCGCTCTTCGTCGAGGTCGTCATCCCGCTTGGCCTTCTCCTGCGAATCCCTAGCCGGTCAATCTTTTCGATCGACTCGGTGGGGAACGACCCTAGCGGAGGTCGCACGTGGAGTACGCGGCCGTAGGCCATCTCGACCTCCGGCGAACTACCGTCGCCTGATGCAGGACGGCCGAGCCCCCGGCTGTGCCCAGGTGCAGACGACCGCATCCTCGGAGGAGGAGGCCGACCGCATCGCCACTGCCCTGCTCGACGGCCGGCTGGCGGCGTGCGTGCAGGTGCTCGGGCCCGTGCGCAGCCGCTACTGGTGGGAGGGGCGGCTGGAGACGGCGACGGAATGGTTCTGTCTGGTCAAGACCACCGACGACCGGGTCGAGCAGGTGACCGCTGCCATCGTCGCCGCTCACTCCTACGACACGCCCGAGGTGATCGTCGTCCCCGTCGTCGGCGGGAACGATCCGTACCTGCGCTGGGTTGACGACACCGTGCACGCCGAGACGGTGCCTACCGACACGGTGCCTACCGACACGGTGCCCACTGACACGGTGCCTACTGACACGGTGCCCACTGACACGGTGACTACCGAGAACCGGGGGATACTGGACCCATGACCACCGTCAACCTCACCGAGTGGACCTCCTGCGGCGGCTGCGCGGCCAAGTGGGGGGCGGCCCCCCTTGCCGGCCTGGTGCGGTCCTTGGTGAACGAGGGCCTGGTGCCTGATTTGGTGGTGGGTCTGGCCCCGTTCGACGACGCCGCCGTGTACCGCATCTCCGACGACGTGGCCATGGTGTCGACCACCGACTTCTTCCCCCCGCTGGTCGACGATCCCGACGACTTCGGCGCCATCGCCGCGGCCAACGCCTGCAGCGACGTGTTCGCCATGGGCGGGCGTGTCGTGCTCGCCCTCAACATCTCCGCCTTCCCCGAGCGCATGCCCATCGAGGCCATCGGCGCCATCCTCACCGCCGCCTCCCGCGTGGTCACCGACGCCGGGGGAGTGGTGGCCGGGGGCCACACCATCCGCTCCGAAGAGCCCATCTTCGGCCTGGCCGTGCAGGGCCTCGTGCACCCCGACAAGGTGTGGACCAAGGCGGGCGCCCGTTCCGGCGACGTCCTCCTGCTCTCGAAGCCCCTCGGCACCGGCATCGTGCTCGCCGGCGGGGCCGACGACGACAAGGCCACGGCTATCGCCCAGATGCGCATGCTCAACCGCGGGGCGGCCGAATCCCTGTCGGCGCTGGCCACCCCGCCCCACGCCGTCACCGACGTCACCGGCTTCGGGCTGCTCGGGCACTCGTGGGAGATGGCCGAGCGCTCGGGCGCAACCCTCGAGCTCGACGCCCGCGCCCTGCCCCTCTACCCGGGAGCCCTGGTCGCGGCCGAGAACGGTGTGCGCACCGGAGGTGACCCCCGCAACCGGTCGCACCTCGAGGGCAAGGTCAAGTGCGCGGTCGACGCCGCCCTGGAGGCCCTGGCCTACGACCCCCAGACCTCGGGCGGCCTGCTCGCGGCCGTCGACCCCGACTCGGCGGCCGACCCCGGCCTGGCCGAGGCCGGGTTCGTGGCTGTGGGACGGGTGGTCGACGGTCCCGCCGCCGTCCATTTGGCCTGATCCGGCCGGGCCTGTATTTTTGGCCCCGCTGGCGACTCATAGCGGTGGCGGCTCGACCGACTCGGGCCATTCGCAAGGACCGTGGGTGCATGGGCATCGAGAGGTTGGTCCCGGGGAGCACGATCTTCATCTGCTACCGCCGCCAGGACACCGGTGGGTACGCAGGGCGACTTCACGACCGGCTGCGGGCCGACCTCGGCGATTCCTCGATCTTTCGCGACATCGACAACATCGAACCCGGAGTCGACTTCGTCGTTGCCGTACGCGAGGCGGTGCGAACCTGTGACGCCTTGGTTGCGATCATCGGCAACAGCTGGTTGGGGGCCAAGGACCGGGGTGGCAACCGCAGGCTCGACGATCCCCACGACTATGTGCGCAACGAGATTGCGGCCGCCCTGGACGCCAACCTCCTGGTCATCCCCGTCCTCGTCGAGAGCGCCACCATGCCCGCGCGGAAGGAGCTGCCGGAACCGCTGAGCCGCCTCAGCCGTCTCAACGCCATCGCCATCAGCGACGAACGGTGGGACTACGACGTCGGGCGGCTCATCACCCGGCTGGAAGCGGCGACCAGCGTCCGTGACCGGTCGTTGTTGCCTATCGCCGAGTTCGAGGCCGCCACCGTTGCTCGAACCGGCAGTGGCTGGACGCAGTACCGCGCCCGCCGAGCCGGCACGAGTCGTTGTGTGGCGGTCAAGGTCCTGCACACCTCCGACACGTCGCCGGAGGCCTACGACCAGTTCGAGCGAGATTGTTCAAGGATCGCCGAGCTGTCCTCGAATCCCGGTATCGCCACCGTCGAAGGATGGGGCAGGACCGACGACGGTCACCCCTACATCGTCATCGAGGATCTCGAGGGGTCGTCTCTCGAGGACCGGATCCAGAGCCACGGCCGGCTTCCCTGGCAGGAGGTGACGGTGATCGGCCTGAGTCTGGCCGGCGCCCTGCACGCGACTCACGAAGCCGGCGTGCTGCACCGGGATCTCCGTCCGTGCAAGGTCTTGCTCGGACCGAACGATCAGCCGCTCATGGCCGACTTCGGGATCGCCGGTGTCGAGGACGAGGTCACCTCGTTCTCCGCCGAGGCCCTGGAAACCGTGGCGTACGCCGCTCCCGAAGTGCTCACGTCGGGGACGTACTCGGTGGCCAGCGACGTCTACTCGTTGGGGTCGACGCTGCACACCCTGTTCGCGGGAGTCCCCGCCTTCGTCGGCGACGGAAACGGAGCGTTCGTGGCCATGGTCGCCCGGGCGACGACCGCGCCGGTCCCCGACCTTCGACCTCTCGACGTGCCCGACCCGATCTGCTCTGTCATCGAGCGGGCGATGTCCAAGGAGCCTGACGAGCGCTGGCCTTCGGCGAGGGCGTTCGGGGACGCCCTGAAGGAGGCGCAGCAGACGGAATCAGCCGTCGTCGCCCCGGCCTCGACAATTGATGGGGGCAACGGGGGCGTCGCCGCCGAGCCTATTCCCCCCGCGCCCGCCGGGCCTGCCGGTCCGATCCCGGTAGCGTCGGCCACCGAATCCGGCACTCGACGTCCCACGCCGATTCTTTGGGCCCTTCTTGGGGCCGTAGCGCTGGTCGCCCTGGCCACCACGGCGATCATCGTGCGGGCCCAGGGAGGGGACAACTCGACAGCGGCGGCCGGCTCTTCCGGGGTCACCAGCGGTGCCCCCGGCAATCTCGTCGCTCCCACCACCGCCATCACACCCACCACCGTGGTTACACCCACCACCGTGGTTACACCCACCACCGTGGTTACACCCACCACCGTCGCCGCGCCCGTGGTGCACTTCTCGGTCATCGACCAGGTGAGCGCGGACGGTGAGTCCGACGAGGTCGAGCTCTCCATCGACGACGGACCGCCCATCAGGTTCGCAGGCAGCCCGAGAGGCGTGGTGGAGCCCCATCCGCTCACGGTCACCCAGGCGGGCCGGCACTCGTACCGCTTGGTCGTCACCACCACGACCACGGCGGGGGCGACATCAACCTTCACAGGATCTGGCACGATCGACGTCCAGGAGGGGCGGCAGTTCGAGGTGGGCAGTGTCATCGATATCCCCGGCGTCGTCTGCCTGGCGGTGGACCGCGTCTGCCATCCCGGCTGAGCCGTCCGCGGCAGTCAGGGTCAGCGCCAGTTAGGGTCAGCGCCAGTTAGGGTCAGCGGCATGGTGGTTACCACCCCTGTCCGTCGCCAGCGGGTGCCGAGCCTGGCCACCGAGCGGGCCCTCTGGGACGACGGTACCGACGTGGTGGTGGGCGTCGACGAGGTGGGCCGGGGGTCGTGGGCCGGTCCGCTGTCGGTGGGGGCGGCGGTCCTACCCCGCGACCGGCGGGTCTACCGGGTGCGCGACTCCAAGATGCTCACCGAGGAGGAGCGCGAGCGCCTCTTCCCGCGCATCGCGTCCTGGTGCCGGGCCTGGGCGGTGGGCCACGCCAGCCAGGAGGAGTGCGACGACCTCGGCATGTCCGAGGCCCAGCGCCTGGCCGCCCGCCGGGCCCTCGAGGGCCTGGGGCTGGTACCCGAGGTGGTGCTGGTCGACGGCCGTTGGGACTTCGTGGGCACGGGCCGGGTGCAGCGCATCGTGAGGGGCGACGCGTCGTGCCTGTCGATCGCCGCCGCCTCCATCCTGGCCAAGGTCACGAGAGACCGGATCATGCGGGCCGAGGCCCCGCACTTCCCCGCCTACGACTTCGACCTCAACAAGGGCTACCCGTGCCCCCGTCACAAGGCGGCCCTGGCCGCGTGGGGACCGACGTCGATCCACCGCCGTACCTGGGTGTTCATGGACCACCTGCCCTGGGGCGGCGTCCCCCGTTTCGTGCGCCCCGACCCCCAACTCGAGCTCTGGGA
>JBPCJV010000142.1:0-3149 GCA_051004925.1 Acidimicrobiales bacterium
GGGGCCGTGCCGCCTGGCACCGTCGTGGTGGTGGTCGTGGTGGGGATCGTCGTCGTGGTGGAGGGGATCGTCGTGGTGGTGGTGCCGTCCGATCCCGACACCGTCACTTTGCCGTTCATAGCCGAGAATCCGTGGATTTGGCAGTAGTAGAGATAGGTGCCAGGCGCGGTGAAGGCGTGCGTGTACGTGCCGCCGTTCGGAATACTGCCGCTCGTCGTGAAGGTGGTGTCGGTACCGGTGCCGCCGCTGGTGCCGCACGCAGCCGAGGTGCAACGGGAGACCGTGTGCGGCGATCCCTGATTGGTCCACACGACGTCGGTGCCCACGGTGGAGGTCGCTGACGCGGGGGCGTAGCAGAAGAAGGCGCCGACGCAATTGAAGTCCCGGATCGTGATGTTGGTCGCCGCCGACGCCGAGATGGGCGGAAAGACCAGGACGATCGCCCCCAGCGCCGCTCCGATCGCCCCCGCCAGCAGGCGTCGCCGCCTCTTCCCGCTCATGGTTTCCACGGCCCCCCAGACTACTACCGCGTCCGCGGCATGATCCGATTACGATTCGGAAGCTTCGCGCCGGACCCGGGGGCCGACCCGACCTACGGTGTGGCGTCCGGACCCCGATCGCCTGGAGAACACCGTGGCAGCCGACCCCTCCGCCCCCCGAAGCCACCCGGACACCGTCCACCGCCGGCGCTGGGCCATCCTCGGCGTGCTCTCGCTGAGCGTCTTCCTGGCCGTCGTCGACAACACGATCGTCAACGTGGCCCTGCCGACCATGAGCGAGCAGCTACGGGCGTCCACCAGTCAGCTCCAGTGGATCGTCGACGCCTACTCGCTGGTGTTCGCCGGCCTCCTGCTCGTCGGCGGCAGCCTGGGAGACCGCTACGGCCGCAAGGGCGCCCTCCAGCTCGGGATCCTCGCCTTCGCCGCCTTCTCCCTGTTCGCCGGCCTGGCCGGCTCCACCACCGTGCTCATCGCCGCCCGGGCCCTCATGGGCCTGGCCGCCGCCTTCATCTTCCCCGCCACCCTGGCCATCCTCACCAACACCTTCACCGACGCCAAGGAGCGGGCCGCGGCCATCGGGGTGTGGACCGGCGTGGTCGGCCTGGCCGTGGCCCTCGGCCCGCTCACCGGCGGGGCGCTGCTCCAGAAGTTCTGGTGGGGCTCGATCTTCTACGTGAACCTGCCGGTGGCCGCCATCGCCCTGGCGCTGGGGGCGTGGCTGATCCCCACCACCCGCGACCCCGAGGCACCCAGGCTCGACCTTCCCGGCTTCGTTCTGTCGATCGTCGGCATCGTGACGGTGGTGTACACCACCATCGAGGCGCCGGCCCGGGGCTGGGTCGATCCCCTCACCGTGGGGGGCTACGCCGCCGGGTTCGTGATCCTGACCGCGTTCGCCCTGTGGGAGCGGCGCACGACCCAACCCATGCTCGACGTCGACCTGTTCCGCAACATCCACTTCAGCGCGGCCAGCTTCTCCATCACCGTGTCGTTCTTCGCCCTGTTCGGCTTCATCTTCATGATCACCCAGTACTTCCAGCTCGTCCGGGGCTACGACACCCTCTCCGCCGGTGTGCACACCCTGCCGTTCGCCATCGCCACCGGGGCAGTGGCCCCCGCCGCGCCGGCGCTCGCCTCCCGCCTGGGCACCAAGGTGATCGTGCCCGTGGGCCTGGTGCTCATGGGCGCGGGGTTCTACGTGGCCTCCATCCTCAGCGTCGAGTCGTCATTCATCGGGCCCGTGCTCATCTCCATGGTGCTCATCGCCGCGGGGCTGGGGTTGGTGGCGGCCCCGTCCACCGCCGCCATCCTCGCCGTCCTCCCCCCGGCCAAGGCCGGCGTCGGCTCGGCGGTCAACGACGTGACCCGCGAACTGGGTGGCGCCTTCGGCGTGGCCGTGGTGGGGGCCGTGTTCTCGTCGGTCTACGGGCCCAACCTGCTCGACCGGCTGTCCGGAGTGGGCCTGCCCGGACCGGCACTCGCC
Organism: Acidimicrobiales bacterium; assembly: GCA_051004925.1. Classification (GTDB taxonomy): domain Bacteria; phylum Actinomycetota; class Acidimicrobiia; order Acidimicrobiales; family AC-14; genus DATAQC01. The sequence goes on from JBPCJV010000142.1 coordinate 1,984, forward strand.
GTGGCCAAAGAGTCCACCGCCGCCGCGCTCGGGGTCGCCGGACAGGCGCCCGTGGAGGGACGCGCCGCCATCGTCGACGCCGTCCGCCTGTCGTTCATGGAGGGCTTCAGCAGGGCGTCGTTGGTCTGTGCCGGCGTGGTCGTGGCCGGCGCCGTCTTCGCCTTCCTGGTGCTGCCCACCAAGCTGCCCGCGCACCCGGTGCTGCCCCCGGCAGAGCCGGCCCCCGCCGCCGCGTAGCGGTCGCGGTGCGCCCCTAGAGGCGCCTGACGACGTCGATGTGCAACACCGCCGAGCCGGCGTCGTCGGAAGCAGTCAGGTCGACGGTGGCCTCGATGGCCCACTCGTGGTACCCCTCGGGATCGTCGAGGATCTGGCGCACCTTCCATGCCCCGGGACGCTGGTCGACCACGAGGAGCCGGGCGCTGCGGGCGTCGGGTCCCGTGCCGATGGCGTGGTGCTCGGCGAAGTACGGCGCGAGCGCCTCACGCCATCCCTCGGCGCTCCAGCCGGCGCCGTCGTCGATGGCGGCGAGGTCGTCGTAGCGACGGAGAGCGGCCAGCTCCACGTGGCGGAACATGGCGTTGCGCACGAGCACAGTGAAGGCACGGACGTTGCCCGTTACCGGAGGGGGGCGCTCGTCGATGGGGGGCGCGGCGGGTAGGGCCGCGGGGTGGCGCAGCTGCTCCCACTCGTCGAGCAGTGAGCTGTCAACCTGGCGCACCAGCTCGCCCAGCCACTCCGAGAGGTCGCGCAGCTCGTCGGTCTTGGCCGCGTCGGGAACGCTCTGGCGCAGCGCCCGGTAGGCGTCGGTGAGGTACCGCAGCACGAGCCCCTCGGACCGGGCCAGCCCGTAGAAGCCGACGAACTCCACGAACGTCATGGCCCGCTCCCACAGGTCGCGGACCACCGACTTGGGGCGCACCGGGTAGTCGAGGACCCACGGGTGGCCCTGCGCGTAGATCTCCCAGCCCCCCTCGAGCAGGTCGGCGAGGGGCTTGGGGTAGGTCACCTCGTCGAGGCGGGCGATGCGCTCCTCGTACTCGATGCCGTCGGCCTTCATGGCGGCGATGGCCTCGGTGCGGGCCTTGGACTCCTGGGCGGCCAGGATGGCGGTGGGGCCGTCGAGGGTGGCCTCGACCACGGAGACCACGTCGAGGGCATAGGCC
>JBPCJV010000143.1:0-2962 GCA_051004925.1 Acidimicrobiales bacterium
GTGCGTACCTATGCCGGGTACCTGGCCAAGGTCCACAACGACCTGACCGAAGAGGACATCGACAAGCTGGCCACCATCACCCCCTACGCCACAGGGGCCACCATCAAGGACATGGTCAACGAGGGCCTGATCAACGCCATCCGGGCGGGGCGGGACGCCATCACCTGGGCCGACATCGTCAAGGCCAAGCACCTGAAGGACCTGGGCCCGCCCGAGGACGTGGAGTACATCGAACGCGAGCGCCACGCCGTGGCCGTGCACGAGGCGTGCCACGCCGTCACCGCCTACCGGGTGCGCCAGCACATGACCATCGACATCGCCACCATCGAGAAAGGCGGCACCTACCTCGGGATGGTGGCTTCCATCCCCCCCGAGGACCAGTTCACCCGGTGGCGCTCGGAGTACGAGGCCGACGTCATGGTGTGCCTGGCCTCGCTGGCCGGCGAGCGCATGTTCTTCGACGGCGACAACTCCTCGGGGGTGTCCGGAGACCTGGAGACCGCCACCAAGATCGCCACCCTCATGGAGGGCTACTGGGGGATGGGCACCACCGTGGCCTCCCACGGCGTCACCCACGAGGTCGGCATCGGCGGCGGCGGCCGTCCGGGCAAGGGCGACGACAAGGAGAAGAAGGACCTGCTCGAGAGCAGCCTGGGCAGCCGCATCGAGAACAACCTGGGCCTGATCCTGGAGCGTGTCGAGGCGCTGCTCACCGAGAACCGCCGGGCTGTGCTGTCGGTGGCCCACGCCCTCGAGACGCACAAGACGGTCACCGGCGACGACATCCACGCCATCATCGAGGGCCGCCCCGGCGCCCTGATCGACGGCACTCCCTACGGCACCGAGGAGTTCTCCCGACTGGCCGAGGAGTACCACGCCCAGGTCGTGGCCGCCCACAAGGGCCACGGCAAGGTGAGTCTGAACCTCCCGGTGTTCAACGGCCACCGGCCCGACCTGCGACCGGTGGCCGCCGACGACGCGCCATTCGAGCCCCCGCCGATGGAGCTCACCGAGGCGGAGCTGGCCGGGCGGCTCTGGCGCCGACCCGACACCGGCGGCAACGGGGCCGACGGCGAGGGGTCCGACGCCGACGGCGAGGGCGACGGTCGGGCTGACGGCGACCCGCCGCCAGGCTGATCATCAGGGGCGCAGCAGGGCGTCACCACTAACCTCGCGGCCGTGGACGAATCCTCCCTCCTCTACGCCTCGCGGATTCTCCGCCTGCCGATCGTCGACGCCGACGGCGGCTCGGTCGGCACCGTGGCCGACATCGTGCTGCTGCCGTCGGTGGGCGATCAGGCCCCCGCGGTGCTCGGATTCGTGGCCGCCATCCAGCGGCGGCGGATCTTCGTGGCGGGCGCCCGGGCGGGCGAGCTCGACGCGTCCGGACTGCGCCTGTCGGGAGGCACCGTCGACCTCCGCCACTTCTCCCTGCGCGTCGGGGAGCTGCTGGTCAGCGAGCTCCTGGGCCGGCGGGCGGCCGGAGGTGTGGTCACCGACCTGGGCCTGTGCCCGGTGACGACCCGCAGCCGGTCCTGGGCGGTGGCAACCGTGGCCGTCGTGCCGCCCGGCCCCCTCGGGCGACTGCGCTCGACCCGGGTCGCGAGTTGGAAGGAGGCGGCCGACCTGTTCGACGCCGGGCCGCTGGCGAGCGAGGTGGCCGCCCTGCGCCAGCTCCACCCCACCGACGCGGCGCGCCGTCTCCAGCCCCTCACCGCCGAGCGCCGGCGCCAGCTGGTGGCCACGATGGACGACGAGCGTCTCGCCGATCTCCTCGAGGAGCTCCCCGAGGGCGACCAGGTGGAGCTCATTCGGGGCCTCGACCTGGCCCGGGTGGCCGACGTGCTCGAGGAGATGGAGCCCGACGACGCCGCCGACCTGCTGAAGGAGCTCCCGGCCGAACGCCAGCGCCAACTCCTGGAGGCCATGGAACCGGAGGAGGCCGGCCCGCTGCGCCGGCTGCTGTCCTACGACGGCGCCACCGCCGGTGGGTTGATGACGTCGGAGCCGGTGGTCGTGGGTCCCGAGGTGACGGTCGCCGAGGCCCTGGCCCGCCTGCGTGACCACGAGCTGTCCCCGGCCCTGGCCGCCCAGGTGTTCGTGGCCCAGCCGCCGACCCAGACTCCCACTGGCGCCTATCTGGGCTCGGTCGGCTTCCAGCACCTGCTCCGCGAGTCGCCTTCGACGCGCGTCGGCACGTGCATCGACGTCGCTCCCGCCGTCATCAGCCCCGGCCTGAAGGAGCTGGCCGTGGCCGAACGCCTGGCCGCCTACAACCTGCTGGCCGTGGCCGTGTGCGACGACCAGGGACGGCTGGTCGGTGCCGTCACCGTCGACGACGTGCTCGACCGCACCCTGCCCCGGGGGTGGCGGTGATCCGCCGGCGCGATGACCTCTCGTCGCCCAAGGGCCGGGTGAGCCTCGGCGTCCACTACGACCCGGAGGCGTTCGGGCGCTTCTCCGAGGCCATCGCCCGCAACCTGGGCACCGCCCGTTTCCTCGTGATCCAGACCGGCATCGTCGTCGTGTGGATCATCATCAACGTCTCGGCGGCCGCCCTGCGCTTGGACCCGTACCCGTTCATCCTGTTGAATCTGGCGTTCTCCACCCAGGCGGCCTACGCCGCCCCCCTGATCCTGCTGGCCCAGAACCGCCAGGACCAGCGTGACCGGGCCGAGGTCGAGCGCGACCGGGCCCTCACGGCCCGCACCCAGGCCGACGCCGAGTTTCTCGCCCGGGAGATCGCATCCGTGCGCCTGGCCCTGGCCGGGATGCCCACGGCCGACGACCTCAACGACGCCGTCGAGCGCCTGGCCGCGTCGATCGACGCGCTGAAGCAGGCGCCCGACGACCTGGCCTCCGACGCCGGCCCGCCGGTCAGGTGACGGGCTGGGTCTCCGACGGCGCCGCCTCCCCCCGCACCAAAGAGGGGAGGGGCTTGGGGGACAACGCGTCCCACAGG
>JBPCJV010000144.1:0-6920 GCA_051004925.1 Acidimicrobiales bacterium
GGACCGGCCTACGCGGTGGCTTGCCCTCCCTGCGACGGCATGGACCTCAAGGCCCTCCGGGACAACGAGTACGACGAGGTCGGTGTTCCCAGCCCGGGCGGTCTGCGCAATCACAGTGACGCTGGGCCTCGTGAGCTCCCAGATCCTTCGTCGGAGCGCTTCGGGTTCGAAGCCGCAGCCAACGAAGGCGGCCGGTCCCGACCGCTTGTCGTCGACACCAACCACCAGAGTCCCGCCCCGGGCGTTGGCGAAGCACGCCACGGCTTCCGCCAGGTCGCGGGCGGTGTCCCCGAAAGAGTCCTTGGCCCGCTTGAAGTCGAGGCTGACCGACTCGAGGTCGGCGGCTCGCGTCCCGCTCCGGACAGCGTCGATGGCATCCGTAGCCTCCCTCGACACGCCGACGCCCATGCGACACTTTACACGAAAGTTGCCTCGGCCTCACCGGTGCAGGGTAGGGCAAAACTCGGGGAAACTCCGTCTCCATGGCCAGTCGCCGCCCCGCAGACGGGCAACGGGGGGCGCGGCCCTCGCCCCGTCCTGACTCCGGTTGATCCGACTATGGATCGGAAGTTTGACTCGAGTTCGCCGCGCCCTCAGGCGGTCGCCGAGCGGCCTTGAACGTCTCATCCAGCCTGGCTGTAAGCGCTTGATCGATCGACGGGAACAGATGCCCGTAGACACCGATCGTGACCGTTATCGATGAATGGCCCAGTCGCTCCTGGATGGCCTTTGGATGGGCGCCAAGCTCGATGAGCAGCGCAGCACAGGTGTGCCGCAGATCGTGAAGACGCAGGCCTTTCGGAAGCCCCGCCGCCGTGATGGCCGGACGGATGAAGCGCTTGAACAGGAGATCCCGACGCAACGGACCCCCCATGGGTGCGGTGAAGAGGAACTCCTCGGCACGCAGGGTTCGCCCTGCCTGCTCAGCCCGAGTCCGTAGGTAGCTTTCAAGCTCGTCACACACCGAGCGGGGGATGCCGACGGTGCGTCGAAGGCTGTTCTTGGTCGGACCCACCTCCGTGCGGCCCTTCACGACCGTCAGAGCCTCTGCGACCTCGGCCGACCCCTTGACCAGGTCGATCCGGCCGATGCGGAGCCCGCACAGCTCGCTGGGCCGAAGGCCGGTCGCCGCTGCCAGGCGGACCAACACGTCGAAGGGGGGCTTGCAGGCGCGAGCCAGGCAATCCACCTGCTCGGCCGTCAGGAAGATCGGCTCGACCCGGGCGGGTCGTGGCAGGCGGATGCCGTCGCAGGGATTCGTCTTAATCGCGCCGGCGCTCCTCGCCAGAGCGAGGACCTGTCGCAGCACGAGTCGGACCCGCTGGAGAGTCTTGGGCGCCAGTCCCTCGGCCTGCTTTTCGGCGACGAACCGCCGCATCTCGACGTGGTCGATCGCGGCAATCGGACGCCCGGCGAACGCGGGGAGCACGTGGATTCGAAGGGCTCGTTCGTAGTCGCCCTGAGTGACTGCTCGAAGGTGCACGATCGTGCGCAGGTACTCGGCCGCCCACTCGTCGAACGTGACACGGCCGAGCCCAGGATCGACCCATTCGCCCCGTCGTACGTCGGTCTCCATCTCCGCCACCCACCGACGGGCCAAGGTCTTGGTGTCGAACGTGTGCGCGTGCTGGGCGCCGAACTGGTCCCGGTACCTCGCCTCCCAGCGGCCGCTGGGCTTCTGACGTAGCGACGCCACCCCCAAAGGATAGACCCCGGAGCTACCCGAATGTGGTCTATCTGTGGTCTGTGCCGGGATCACTGGCACCGCGAAAGGCACTCCGCCGCGCCGTGACCAGCACTTTCCTTGGTCGGGAAGGCGGGATTCGAACCCGCGGCCTCAGCGTCCCGAACGCTGCGCGCTAACCAAGCTGCGCCACTTCCCGGTAGGGCGATCCTACTTCAGCGCCTCGGGCGGGCCCCCGGGGCGACCGTGAACGGCTTGAAGGTGTCGTCGTGGTAGGTGCCGCCCGCCAGCAGCTGGCGCACGGCCCGGGCGACCCGCAGGGGGTCGAGGGGCTTGATGATCCAGCCCTCGGCGGCCGAGCGCTCGGCCAGGAACACGTCGGCCCGACGGTCGAGGAGCATCAGCACCGGGATGTGTTCGAGCCGGCCCGCCCCCTCCTCGAGGCGCAGCTCCATGCAGGTGGCCATGCCGCCCATCTTGCCGATCTGCAAGTCGAGCACGACCAGGTCCGGGGGCGACTCCACCACCGCGGGCAGCACCTCGGCGCCGTGGGTGAGCTCCCGGACCGTGAGATCCCGGTCGACGATGGCGGCGGTGATCTCCTCGCGCACCGCCTTGGAGTCGCTGACCACCAGGACGTCGGGCACGAGCGCCGAGGGTAGTCGGCCTCCGGCTTCGCTAGCATGACCACAACCCCGGGCGGGGCCCTTTCAGGAGGCTGCGTGCTCAACATAGAACGCGACGAGGGCGACGACTACACCGTGTGTCGTCCTGTCGGAGAGCTCGACGCCTACACGGTCGGGCAGTTCCGTGAGGCCCTGGGCGAGTTGGCGTCCACGCCGAAGCTCCTCATCGACATGTCCCAGGTCCCCTTCGTCGACTCTGCCGGCCTCGGTGCCCTGATCGGCGGCATCCGCCGGGCCCGCGAGGTGGGCGGCGACGTGGCCGTGTGCTGCAACCGGCCCACCCTCGTGCGCCTGCTGCACACCACCGGCTTCGACCGCATCGTCACCGTCACCGAGACGGTTGAGGAAGCGGCCCGATCCCTCACCGAGAAGGCCGAAAACACCCCCTGACCCCTGGCGGGTGAGGGGATCCAGTGGCTCAGGCGGGGCGGGGGAACATGCGTGACCCGATCTCGGCCAGGCCCTCCAGGTCGTGCACGTCGGACGCCAGCACGGGCACGCGTAGGGCCGGTGCCGGCGCCACGCGGGCGATCAGGTCGGCCACGTGCACCTCCTCCCCGTCGGCCAGCTGATGGAGATCAGCCAGGTTGTCGTAGAGCGGACCCAGGGGGGTGTCGGCGAGCGTGCGGGCCCGTGCCCGGTTGACCTCCGACCACTCGGCGCCGTACCGGGGGTGCATGCGGTTGACCACCAGGGCGTCCACCGCGATGCCGAAATCGGCCAGCTGGCCGGCGAAGAAGTCGTCCTCGGCCACCACGTCGGGACGGGGGGTGGCCACCACGACGAAGGCGGTGCCGGCGTCGGAGAGCAGGGCGTCGACCCGGTGGGCCCGCTGGCGGAAGCCCTCCTCCATTCCCTCGAAGGCCTGGAAGAACGTCACCGCGTCGGTCACCACGTCGGCGCCCACCACCTTGGCGAGGGGGCGGAGCAGGGTCTGGCCGGCAACGTTGACGGCCTTCATCGACGCCCTGGTGGGCAGCATCAGCAGGCGGAAGATCCGGTTGTCGAGCAGGCGGGTCAGGCGGCGGGAGGCGTCGACGAAGTCGAGGGCGTTGCGGGTGGGCGGGGTGTCGACCACGATCAGGTCGAAGCGGCCCTCGTCGTGCAGCTCGTACAGCTGCTCCATCGCCATGTACTCCTGGGTGCCCGACAGGGCGCCCGAGATGTTGCGGTAGAAGCGGTTGGCGAGGATGGCCTCCGCCTGCCGGGCGTCGGTGGCGTACTTGGCGACGAGGGCGTCGAAAGTGCTCTTGGTGTCGAGCATGAGGGCCCACAGCTCGCCGGGCCAGGGCCCGGCGATGGCCGTCGGTGTGTCGGAGAGCGATTCCAGGCCCAGGGCGTCGGCCAGGCGCCGGGCCGGGTCGATGGTGACGACCACGCTCCGGCGGCCCCGCCTGGCCCCCTCCAGGGCGACCGCAGCGGCCACCGTGGTCTTGCCCACGCCGCCCGGTCCGCAACAGACCACCACCGCCCGCTCCGCGACCAGCGCGGTGATCGCCTCGTGGCCGGCCTGGTCGGCCGTCACGTGGGCCCGTCCAGGGCCTCGATCCCGACACCCAGGGCGTCGGCCAGGCGGTCGATCTCGGGCAGGCCCATGGTCACGTCGAAGAGGGCGGGGAGGCGCAGCTGGGGCAGGGCCAGGGCGTCGGCCAGGCGGGCCACCTGCTCGGCCTGGAGGTCCTGGCGCCGGCTCCGGAACGCCGCCGCCGCCCGCAAGGCCTCGGCCTCACCCGGGCGCAGACCGAAACCGGCAGCGGCGGCTGCCTCTTCGGGGTCGACGTCGAGGCCCTCGCGTACCGGGTAGAGGCCGTTGACCACGACGGGCCCGAGGTTGGTGCCCACCTTGTCCTCCAGGGCGTACGCCGTCTCCACCACCTCGTTCACCGGCGTCTCCTCGGGAAGCGTCACCAGCATCACCTGGCAGCGCGCCGGGTCGGTCACCAGGTCGAGGACCTCGGTGGCCTGCGTCTCGATCGGCCCGCCGTCGACAGTGTCGAGCAGGGCACGCGGGCTCATGAGGAAGCGCACCGCATGGCCCGACGCGGGGGCGTCGAGCACGATGAGGTCGGCCACCCGGTTGCGCTCGAGCTGCTTGACCTTCCCGAGCACGAGGATGTCCTTGATCCCCGGGGTTGCGGTGGCCACCACGTCGACCGCCCCGCTGCGCATCAGGCGCCGCGAAATCCGCTTCATCCCGTGTTCCTCGAGGTACTCCATGAGCGCCACGTCGGGCGTGATCGTTCTCGCCCGGACCTCGGCGGTGCCGTCGGCGGTGGCCGGGCTCAGCACGCTCTCCTCGTACGACAGGTCGTCGGCGCCGAAGGCCGCAGCCAGGCCGCTCTTGCCCTCGACCTCCACGATGAGCACCGACAAACCAAGGCGCGCGGCCAGTCGCGCCAGCGCCGCGGTGACCGTCGTCTTGCCGACGCCGCCCTTCCCGGCCACGATGACCACCCGGGACTGGCGGCAGAATCCGCGAGGATCCAACCGTCCCCCTCCAGCCATCCCCTGTGGAGAGCCGAATTCGCAGACTAGCCACCGCCCTTCTCCTTCTCGGCAGCCTGGCCCTGGCCGCGCCGCCGGGACGGGCCGCGGGACAAGCCGCGGAACCGGGCCGGGCCATCGACGTCATCGAGGTCAGCGGCCGGGTTGACCCCATCGAGGCCGACTTCGTGAAGCGCTCCCTGAGCCAGGCGGAGAAGAACGGTGACGAGGTGCTGGTGATCCAGCTCGACAGCCCGGGGTCCCTGATCGACCGGGCCGCCCTCGACGCCCTCGCGTTCCGCCTCAGCCACGCCCGCGTCCCTGTGGCCGTGTGGGTGGGTCCCAACGGGTCGCGGGCCCACGGCGGTGCCAACCGCCTGGTCACGGCGGCGGGCGTGGCGGGAATGGCGCCCGGCACCAGCGTGGGCAAGGACCCGGGCGGCCCTCCCGACAGCCCGTTGTCGGTCGCCCGGTCGATCGGGGCGGACGAGTCGCGGGCCATGGGCGCGACCAGGGTGGTGGCCCCCACCCTCGGTGAGTTCATCGTCGGACTCGACGGTCAGGAGGTGGGCGGGCGGGTGCTGTCGACGGCCCGGGTCGTCGGCGAGCCTGACTTCCTGCGTCGCCAGGCCGCCGGTCAGGTCCGTTTCGCCAAGCTCGGCATCGGCGAGCGGGTGCTCCATGCCGCCGCCAGCCCCCACGTGGCCTACCTGCTGCTGGTCGTCGGGCTCCTTCTCATCGTGTTCGAGTTCTTCACGGCGGGAGTCGGCCTGGCCGGACTGGTGGGCGCCGTGTGCCTGATCCTGGCGTCCTACGGGCTGGCCGTGCTGCCCACGAGTGTCCTCGGACTGGCCCTGGTGGGGCTGGGCATGGGTGGCCTGGCCATCGACGTCCAAGCCGGCGCCCCCCGGGCATGGACGGTGATCGGTGCCGTCGCCCTGACCGTCGGCTCCTGGCGCCTGTTCGGCGACGGCGTGGCCGTGTCGTGGCTGGTCATCGTGGCCATCGTGGCCGGATCGCTCGTGGTGATGGTCGCGGGCATGGCCTCGATGCTCCGGGCCCGCTTCTCCACCCCCACCATCGGTCGGGAGTCCATGGTCGGGCGGATGGGACAGGCCGACAGCGGGATCGATCCCGACGGCACGGTGCGGGTCGACGGCGCCCTGTGGCGGGCCCGCACCAACCGGGCCACCCCGATCGACTCGGGCGCGCCGGTCCGGGTGGTGGCCATCGACGGCCTCCTGCTGGAGGTGGAGCCCGAGACCGGCGGCGCCAAGGACGCCGGGCACTGAATCTCTGGTGGCGGGCCCCCGGCCCCAGAGCCGGACGACGTTGACGTGGGCGCCAGCGCCGGCGGTTTGACCTGCATGTACGCGCGAAACTGACCCTTGTCTCGGCTTGGAGGCAGGGGTAGGTTTGCCCTCAGCAACGAGGGGGCCTCAGTGAGCAGTCAGCGCGTGGAAGGGCTCTGGCAGGACAGGGCGGCTTGCAAGGGTCCTCAAGCCAGGGTGTTCTTCCCACCTTCGCATCTGGAGCGGAAGGACGAGCGGGAGGGCCGTGAGACGCGGGCCAAGGCCATCTGCGCTGCGTGCCCGGTGCGCGGTCCCTGCCTCGATTACGCACTGCAGATCCGTGAGCCTCACGGTATCTGGGGTGGTCTCAATGAACTCGAGCGCAAGACGCTCATCGCCCAACGGGCTGGGTAGAGACGCCAGTACACATCACCCTCGGCGAACGCTCTTCCCTCGTGCCTTCCAACCAGCACGATCCCACGCCTGAGGAACGGGGCGAGCGGGTGAGTCTGCCCCTGCTACCCAAGGAAGCCATCTCGGCGACCATGGTGCCAGGGCCGCACCAAGGAAAAGTCGAACCGGGGCGGCTATCGGCTAGGCGGCGCGTCAACCCGCACATCATCATGAAATGCTTGCAAAAGGATGGGCGACTAGCTACGATACAAACGTATGTTCGCTCAAGTCATGGCGTCGGTGAAGCACCTGCGGGAGGCGGTGGAGGAGCTGGAGCCCCGCACGTTCCGGGGTGACGACGCCGCCCGGCTGCTGAAGCTG
>JBPCJV010000145.1:0-2531 GCA_051004925.1 Acidimicrobiales bacterium
GCCACCGAACGGCCCGACCTGCGGGTGGCCAAGCTGGAGGCTCCCAAGAACCGGCGGCTGTGCATCGACATGAAGATCATGGGCATGCCCGCCTTCGTGCTGTTCCGCGACGGTGCCGAGGTGGCCCGTCTCTCCGACCCCGAGCTCACGCCGGACGCCCTGGTGGCCTGGCTGGACACGACGCTCGAGTCCCTGAACCAGGAAGGGGGGTGAGCACACCAATGCTGCAAGACCGTCTGGTCATCGCCCTGGGCGAGCGCGACGGCATCTCCGGTCCGTCCATCGAGGCCTGCGTCCGGGCTGCGGGAGGCACGGTGGTCTTCGGGGCCACCGAATGCTTCGTCTGAACCGCAGCAGGGGCCATGGACCTGCACAGCCAGGAGGCGATCCTCCGGCTGGCCGGTGAGCACGGGCCACAGAAGTTGGTGGTGATCCTGGGGGCTCCCGATCCTGAGAGCGCCGAGATCGCCGCCGAGACCGTGGTGATGGGCGATCCGTCGTTTGCAGGACCATTGGCCGGGGCCCAGTTGGGCCTCGACGTGTACCACGTCCTCGAAGATTCCGTCCGGGCCGACGTCCCCGACGAGGTCTGGGAGGAACAGATCGGCGTGATGGCCGACGTGCTCGACGGGCCGGCCATCGGCACCGCCGTGTCGGCCATGCGCGCCCAGATCCCCCCGCAGAGCTAAAAGAGCACATGAGCCAGATCAGCGATCTGTTGGCCCGCAGCAGCTGCTCCCAGTGCGGCGCCAAGGTGTACATGACCGACGAGGGACGGATCGCCTGCGAGACGTGCAAGGCGCCCACCGAAGAGTGCCTCTGCGAGGGCGCGACCAAGCCCGACCCCAGCCTGCCGGTCTGAGGGCCCTTTCCAAAGTCACAGAAACTCCACAGGTGAGCCTGCGGCTACTGCCAGGTTGGGGGTGCAGACTGCATTCAGTGAGAGCGACCGGGGCGTTCGAAGTCCTCCCCCCCGCCGACCCGTTCAGCCCCGGTCGCACTCGCAAGGCCTGACTCGATCGGCCCGGACCAGACGGTCACCACCACGATCCACAGGTGGAAGCCCAGGGCGGGCACGATCTCGGCGATGGGCGCCTTGCCCGACATCGACAGCCCGATGCCGACCACGCAGGCCGCCACCTCCAGCCAGCACAGCGCGTAGCTCGCCACGCGGCGACGTCCCGGTTCGGGCCCCGCGGCGAAGCGCCACATGAGGACGGGCAGCGACAGTCCGAGCACGATCCCGCCGACAACGTGGACGTCGCGTCCGATCCCGTGTCCCTCCAGGGGCACCAGGGCGGCGACGATCTGGCCCACGAGGCCGATCAGGGTGGCGGCCAGGAAGCTGTCGGGGGCCCGGAACCGATCGCGGATGTAAAAGGCGAACCCGGCGACCAGCAAGGCAGCCACGACCAGCCCGCCCCGGAACAGCAGCGTCGTCCGGGGATCGGTGCCCAGGTAGCTGACCGGCCGCTCGTCGAGGAACCCGAGCCCGGCCAGGTACATGCCCGCACCCACGCAGGTCCACAACGTGCCCACGGCGGCCACACCCGCATACCGCATTGTTCTCGAAGCGATATCTAACATCCTTTGTCGGATCTCGCTCCGAGAAGCACCGAAAACAGGGTGGGGGCGACGGGTCAGCGGCGGTGCCTGGCGCCGGTCACGGCCAGGCCGGCCCCGCCCACCAGGATCAGCATGATCGGCAGGGCCCACCGAGCGGGAAGACCGAGACCCTCGTCGAGGAGGGCCACCAGGGCGAGGCCGGCGAAGGCGATGCCCGCGACCAGCGAGAAGGCGTCGAGGTCATGCCGAGGCACGGCGCACCTCCACCTTCCCGAAGCCGACCCGGGCGGTCAGGACGAGCCGTCCCCCGCCCTCGCGGCCGGGCTCGACGAGCCGGCGGCCGACGTCGAAGCCGTCCCACTGGCGGCCGAACACCACCACGTCGCCGGCGCCGGCGTGGACGTCGACCACCACCTCGGCGGCATCGGGGACGACGACTTCGAGGTCACCGACCCCGAGGGTGGCTTCCACCGTCGCCGAGGCCGGGCCGGTTCCGAGGGCGGCGAGATCCAGCTTCATGTCGCCCGCTCCGAGGCGGTAGGGCGACCGCAGTTCGCTCACGGCCAGGGGCCGGTACACACGGTCGCCCACCCCGCCCCGGATGGGGACGTCGACCACCGCCACGGCCATCACTCCCATGCTGAGCACCACGCCCAGGGGGATGAGCCACTTGGCCCGGCCCCACCAGGCCCCGACGCAGAGGGCGGCGCCGATCACGAGCAGGGGCAGGGCCAGGGCGACGACCGTCGGGATGTCGACGGACTCGCTGCCCCCGAGCAGGACGAGGACGCCGGCGAGGATGGCCAGGACACTCAGCGTGACGGGCACCAGTAACGACGGAGGCCGCGTGGCCTTGACGGCCACGGGCTGGGTGATCGGCCACGTGGCCGTCTGCTCGGCGACGTCGCCCGAAGGTGGGGCGTCCGTGCGGTTGCCGGCGCCGGTCGCGCCACCGCCGTCGACGG
>JBPCJV010000146.1:0-7466 GCA_051004925.1 Acidimicrobiales bacterium
GCCGCCATCGATGCCGTCCACGACGGCGCCTTCGGCCACATGGTCGCCCTCCAGGCGGGCGAGATCGTCCGCGTGCCTCTCAGCGAGGCGGTCGGTGAGGCCAAGGTCGTCGACCCCGGCCTCTTCCACGGCGTGGCCGAGGTCTTCTTCGGGTAGCGGCGTGATGCCACTCCCCGTTCTCTCAGCTCCAGCCAACACCCCGTGTTAGAAATCGCGTAAAGAACGGGATCCTGGCCCCCGTCACGTCTCGGGGGGTGGCCCGAGCAGGCGACGGAGAGGGCCGATGAGGGCGGGCGCGCCGGCGAGCACCGAACCGGACTCCGGCAGAGGCCCGTCCCAGCCCTCCACGGTGGCGCCCGCCTCGGCGGCGATCAGGGCCCCGGCGGCCAGGTCCCACGGTTGGAGACCGGACTCGTAGTAGGCGTCGACCCGCCCGCTCGCAACCCAGCACAGGTCGACGGCGGCGGCGCCCACGCGTCGGACGTCGCGCACCATCGGCAGTACGCGCGCCAGCAACCGTCCCTGTGCCGCGCGTCGTTCGGCCACGTAGGAGAACCCGGTGGCGACCAGGCTGGTGGCCAGCTCGGTGGAGTCCGACGCCGACAGGCGTTCGGCCTTGCCGTGTTCGGACCCGATCGCGGTTCGGGTGGCACCCCTGCCCGCGGCCGCCGCGTACAGCTCGTCCTGGGCGGGGACGGCGACCACCCCAACCACGGTGCGACCGGCGGCCCGGGCGGCGATGGAGACGGCGAAGGTGGGGTGGCCGTAGAGGTAGTTCGTGGTGCCGTCGAGCGGGTCGATGACCCAGACCACCCCGCTCGTGCCGTCGGTGGCGCTGCCCTCCTCGGCGACGATTCCGTCGTCGGGGCGGGCGCGGGCCAGGCCGTCGACGATCAGCGCCTCCGACGCCCGGTCCATGTCGGTGACCATGTCGGTGGCGCTCGACTTGGTGCCCACGTCGGAGCGCAGCGAGTCCCGTCCGGCAAGGAGCAGGGTCCCGGCATCGCGGGCCAGGTCCACGGCGAGCTCGAGGAGGGAGGGCAGTTCGGGGTCGTCAGACGACAGGGACATGGCGCTGACCCTACGCACCGCCGACCCTGCGCACGCCGACCCCTGCATCGCCGGCGCCGCTGCGCCCCGTAGGGTCGGGTTCCTCATGGCCGAGTTGCTCGCCACCGTCCCCACCCGGGCCCTGGCCGTCTATGCCCACCCCGACGACCCCGAGATCTCGTGCGGCGCCACCCTCGCCGCCTGGGCGGCGGCCGGGGCCGAGGTTCATGTGCTCACGTGCACGCGCGGCGACAAGGGGTCGAGCGATCCGGAGACCGACCCGGAGGAGCTCTCCCGGCGGCGGGCCGACGAGGTGGCGGCCGCGGCCCGTGTCCTCGGCCTGGCTGGCCACGAGCAGCTCGACATCGACGACGGCGAGATCGAGAACTCCGTCCCGGTGCGGGGCCGGATCGTGGCCGCCATCCGCCGGGTACGCCCCGACGTGGTCGTGTGTCCCGATCCGACGGCGGTGATCTTCGGCGACACCTACGTCAACCACCGCGACCACCGGATGGTGGGGTGGGCCACCCTCGACGCCGTCGCCCCCGCCGCGGGCAACCCCCACTACTTCCCGGAGGCCGGGCCCGCCCACCAGGTGGGCTCGGTGCTCCTGTCGGGGACCCTCGAGCCCAACGTGTGGGTCGACATCGACGCCACCCTCGACACCAAGGTGGCCGCCCTGGCCTGCCATCGCAGCCAGCTGGGAGGCGAGGGCGAGGAGTGGCTGCGGGCCGTCATCGGCGCCCGGGCCGAAGGCGACGGGCGTGCGGTCGGCGCCCGCCACGCCGAGGGCTTCCGCCGCGTCACCCTCGGCTAGTGGCGGCTCTCGCCCGCCCGGGATATCCTTACTGAACCGAGATAGTAAGGAGCCGGGATGGACGTTGGCGCCAAGGTCGCGTCGAAAGGTCAGGTCACTGTCCCGAAGGCGGTTCGTGACGCACTTGGGATCAAGGAAGGCGACGAGGTTGTGTTTCGCGTCGAGGGCAACCGGGCCACGCTGGCCGGGACACCGGACTTCCCTGATCTGGCGGGCACGATCAAGGTGCCTGCAGCGAAGCGAAACATCGCGTGGGACGAGGTGATCGGCAGAACCAGGACGGCACGGTCGGCGACCCGTCGGTGACGGCATTCGTCGATACGAACATCCTGATCCGACATCTGACGGGCGACCCGCCCGAGATGGGTGCCCGGGCAACGGCTTACCTCGGAGCCCAGGCAGGACTGCTGCTCACCGACCTCGTCGTGGCCGAGACGGTCTACGTCCTGGAGTCGTTCTACGGGGCTCCTCGCAACCAGATCTCGGAGGCTGTGCGTTCCCTGATCGCGTTCGACTCCGTGGTGTGCGTGGATCCGGCGCTCCTGCTGCGAGCTGTGGAGGTGTACGAGACCGAGAGGATCGACTTCGCGGAGGCCTACCTGGTTGCATGCGCCGAGAGCACGGGTGTGGCCGTGATCGCCTCGTTCGATCGGTCATTGGATCGAGTCTCGAGCATCGAACGGATCGAACCACCGCACAGGTGAGTGGGCGAAGGCGATGAGCCCGAGCCGGCGATCAGATCGGTGCATTCAAGCAAGCGCCGAGGAAACAGGTTGCCCGCTGACGAGTCTTGACGGGAGCGTACGTGGTCAGCCGCGGCTCTCGCCTGCCTGCCACTCGCCCATGGCCCGGAGGACGAGCACGGCGATCACGGCCACGCCCAGGGCCGACGTGACCGCGCCCACCACGGCGCCCACGCCCTGGGCCACCTCGCAGTCGCCCGTGCACTGCACCCGAACCAGGGCCAACCCGATGAGGAGGCCGGAGAAGCCGCCCACGCAGATGACGAGGAAGGCCAGCACCCTCGCCCCCACGCCGGGCAGGGCGGTAGGGCCCGAACGGCCCCCTGAGCGGGGGGCTGGCCCGCGCTGGGGGGCCGGTTCACCCTCGTCGGCCACCCGGGCATCGTAGGCTCGCCCGATGGGCACGCCGGTGGTGCCGAATGGTCCGTCGATCCTGCACGTCGACCTCGACGCCTTCTTCGCCGCCGTCGAGGTGCTCGAGGACCCGAAACTGATGGGGCAGGCCGTCGTGGTGGGCGGTACGGGAGGGCGGGGCGTGGTCGCGGCAGCCTCCTACGAGGCCCGGGCCTACGGGGTGCACTCGGCCATGCCGTCAGCGCGGGCCCGCCGGCTCTGCCCCCACGCCGTGTTCCTTTCCGGCCGTCACAACCTGTACGCGGACTACAGCCGCCGCCTCCACGCCGTGCTCACCTCCTTCACCCCGCTGGTGGAGGGCATCTCCCTCGACGAGGCGTTCCTCGACGTCTCGTCGGTACGCCGCCTCTGGGGCCCGGCGCCCGAGATCGCCCGTCGCATCCGGGCCCGGGTCCACGACGACGTGGGGCTGTGGGCGTCGGTGGGTGTGGCTACCACGAAGCTGGTGGCCAAGCTGGCCTCGGAGGCGGCCAAGCCGAGGGCCACGAAGACCGGGCTTGTGCCCGGCCTGGGTGTGAAGGTCGTCGAGCCGGCCGAGGAGCTGGCCTTCCTTCGGGCCCACCCCGTGGGGGCGCTGTGGGGGGTGGGTCCGGCCACCCGTCGGCGGTTGGAGCGCTTCGGCGTGGCAACGGTGGGAGACCTGGCCGCCCTGCCCCTCGATACCCTGGTCGCCGCCCTGGGCCAGGCGCAGGGCCGGGCCCTGCACGATCTGGCCCACAACCGGGACGCCCGACCCGTGGTGGCCGACCGCGAGGCCAAGTCGGTCGGGCACGAGGAGACCTATCCCCGCGACCACCACGACCCGGCCACCCTGCGCCGCGAGCTCGTGCGCCTGTCCGACGCGGTGGCCTCCCGACTGCGCACCGCGGGGCAGGCAGGGCGCACCGTGTCCCTCAAGGTGCGGTTCGCCGACTTCCGGACCATCACCCGGTCACGGACCGAGCCCGAGGGTGTCGACACCGGCCCGGGGGTGGCAGGTGCCGCCCTGGAGCTGCTGGCCGCCGTCGACGTGTCACCTGGAGTGCGTCTCCTCGGGGTGAGCGCATCGAACCTGGTGCCGGCAAGGGGCCGGCAGCTGACTCTGGAGGAGGTGCTGGCGGCGGGCGACCGCCAGGAGGGGGTGGCGAGGGCCGTCGATCTGGTCCGTCGCCGCTTCGGCGAGGCCGCGGTGGGGCCGGCGTCGCTCGTGGGCGAAGACGGTGTCGAGGTACGACGCCGCGGCGACCAACAGTGGGGTCCAGGGGTCTAGTCTTGGGAGTGGATTATGGAATGGTTCTTTGCGCCCGAACGTGCCGCCGGCGGGTCGTGGACTGCTTTGTTGACCCCGTCGGGCTGTGCGAAGATTGCTCCAGCGCAGGAGCAGGGACGTTGAGAGGGTAGGCGTGCCGCTTTCCGAGGACGAGCAGCGAATCCTCCACGAGATCGAGCAGCAGTTCTACGAGAGCGACCCTGCCTTCGCGCGCGAGGTGGGCAAGACCACCCTCTACCGCCACGCCGGCCGCAACCTCAAGTGGGCCACCCTCGGGTTCGTGTGCGGTTTCGTCCTGCTCATCGTGTCTTTCGCCTCGGAGCTGATCCTCGGGTTCGCCGGCTTCCTGGTGATGCTCGGGTCGGCCATCGTGTTCGAGCGGAACCTGCGCAAGATGGGTCGGGCCGGCTGGCGTCAGGTCTCCGACACCATGAAGACCCACAACCTGCGCGACACCGTGGGCGACGCCGGCAAGCGCATCAAGAAGCGCTTCAAGCGCGACGAGTAGAGCCCTGGTTCTGTAGGAACCGGGTTCCCGCCGCAAGTAACGGCCGCGGGTCCAGGGCCCACATCGCCCTGCCCACCGGCCCGACATCGTGGTGGACGGCGGTCCGCACGCCGGCGGCGATGGCCTCGGCCCGGGCGGCTGCCGTCTCGTCGGGTGCGACGGGGGAGTAGGCGGCCGACGACAGCTGGTCGGCCAGTTCGGCCATGGCGGGCCCCGCGGGCGCGAACGGCCCGGCACCGGCGAGCACCGAGTCCCCGGCGGCCGTCTCCGCCAGGCGCGTGATGCGGGAAGACCGGGGAAGGTCCTCCTCGGCCTCCGACCAGGCCAGCAGCACCCTGGCCGTCGGGGTGGTGGCCCGGAACCGCCGCCGGGAGCGCAGGAAGCGGGAGGCCAGGGGGACACCGGCGAGATAGGCCACGGCCAACAGCAGTCCCACCGACCAGGTGGTGGAGAGGGGCCACGCCGACCAGTCGTCGCCGGCCCCCGACGAGGCGGCCGGGTCGACCTGGGGTGCGGCGGTGGTGGCGGGAGCACCACCGGGCGGGGCGACCGTGGTAACGGTGGGTGCGTCCGCCGGCGGCGCCGCCGCGGCCTGCGCGCCCGTGGGGGTCGGCGCCCCCAGGCCGGTGTAGTCGGCCCCGCCCGGGATGGCCCGTCCCGGTGTGGGCTCGAACGCCACCCAGCCGGTGGGGGCCAGGTACACCTCGGGCCAGGCGTGGGCCTCCTTGCCGGTGACGTGGTGCCGGCCGTCGGCACCGACCGTGCCGGGCGTGAACCCGACGGCGACGCGGCTGGGCAGGCCCAGGAGCCGGGCCATCGCCGCGTAGGTGCCCGCGAACTGCTCGCAGTACTCCCGCCTCGACGACAGGAACTCCCCGATGGCGGTGGCGGAGTGCCCCGCGTTCACGTTGTCGAGGTCGTAGACGAAATCGGACCGGAACCAGTCCTGGAGGGCCCGGGCCCGGTGGTAGGGCGTGAGGAGCCGTCCGGTGGACACCTCCTCCGCCGAGCAGCCCAGCCGGGCGCAGATCGCCGGGTCGGCCGCCGTCGCCTCCTCGGCCGCCTCCCGGGCCGCGGCGGGAAGGTCGTCGGGCAACTCGAGATAGCGACGGGTCTGGTCCACCGACAGCCCGGGTGTGGCACCGGCCAGGTCGTCGGCCGTGAGGCGGGGAACCGCGGACTCAACCGAGTAGCCCATCCGGTCGGACGTCTCCTCATCGGTGAGCAGGCTGGCCGAGTCGGGGTCGAACCGGACGCCCTCGGGCCCGTCGAAGCTCTGGGGGCGGTAGGCGGCCGGCAGCCAGGGGGAGGTGAGGGCGCCGACCTCGACCTGCTGCACGACCATCTGCTGGGTGGCCCGCGGAGGTACGCCGGAAGGCAGGCGCCCTTCGGCCGGCTCGTAGCTTCCGAGCGACGACCACACCTCGCCGTCGAAGCGCTCCAGCGAGGTCAGCCGCCAGTAGGCGTCGATCGAGCTCTGCACGGTGAACAGCTCGGTCGTCGACTGGTCGACCAGGCGCTTGCGGATGTCGACGAGCGGGCTCACCGTGTCCCGCGAGCCGGATCCCCTGGCCCCGCCGTTCAGGGCCACGACGCCCTCGGACCGGGCTCCGGGCAGATGGGGGCCCACGACCACGGCGACGATCACCCCGACCGCCGCCGTGGCCAGACCGGCCCGCACCAGCGCCCGGTCGCCGGGACGGGACCGGCCGGCGAACCACGTCCGCCCCGACTGCCGGGCGGGGTCGCCCAGGATGACGAACGCCAGCACGGCCGCCAGGTAGAGCCCGGCCGAGGCCACGCGGTAGCTCTCGGCGCCGAGCACGGCGCCGAAGAGGAACAGCACGAACGAGGGCACGAGGGCCTCGAATCGGGCCCGGGCCCGGAAGGCGAATGTGTCGGCGGTGAAGGCGCAGGTCCACACGGCGAGGGCGCAGGCCAGCACGAACCCGCGCGTGGTCGCGGTCGGCGCCCGGACCTGGCCGAACTGCTCGACGGCCTGGGCCAGATCGGTGCGGACGGCCTGCCAGGTGTCGCCCAGAGGGAGCCCGAAGGTGAGGGTCTGGGGCTCGACCGCCCACCCGACGACGAGCAGCAGGCCTAGGCCGGAGGCGGCCGAGTAGACCAGCACGCCGGCGCCGACGCGGCGCAGGGCCATGGCCAGCCCGTGGGCGACCACCACGATCACGAGGAGGGGGGCGAGAAAGGAGCCGTCGGAGAAGAGGCGGGCCAGGCCCACGACCGAGGCGGCGGTGACGGCGGCGAGGGCGACCTCGGCGGCCACGCCTTGTCGGCCGGGGCCGGTGACGGCGTCCGGGCCCTGGGGAGGGGCGGCGCCGGCGCCTGACGTACTCGCAGCCGCCCCGACCCGGGTCGGGGCGGCCTCAGGTGCAGGCGGTCGCAGCAGGCGGAGACTCACAGGCCGACCGTCGCCCGCCCGAAGCCGGTGCCGAAGACGTGGTTCCACGCCGGCGCCAGGTCGGACACTGCGGCGATCCGCAGCACGTGTACTCCCGGCATCCGGGTGGGCGCGACCGGATAGGCGGTGGTCCTGGGCTCTGCCGCCCGCTCAGAGGGCCGCTCGGGCCCTGCCCCCCGCTGAGAGGGCCGCTCGGGCCCGCCGCCCTCGGAGCGGGGGTCGAGCACAGCGGGCCTGCCCGCCGCCAGGGCCTGGGCGACGAGCTC
>JBPCJV010000147.1:0-3856 GCA_051004925.1 Acidimicrobiales bacterium
GTTCTTCACGTACTGCTGGGTGATCGTCGAGCCGCCCTGCTCGGTCTCGCCACCCGTGATGTTGGCCCACAGGGCCCGGAAGCCGGCCTTCAGGTCGACGCCGCCGTGGGAGTAGAAGCGCTGGTCCTCCTGGGCCACCACGGCCTGCTTGAGGACCTCGGGGATGTCGGTGATGGCGACGGGGATGTTCGTGTCGAACTTGCGCAGCACGCCGATCTCGCCGCCCCGGGCGTCGTAGATGTGGGTGACGCGCGACGCGGCGTTGGCCCGCGGCGCCGGCAGCGGTGGGGTGGGGAGGGGGAGGAACAGGAGTGAGCCCAGGGCGCTGCCCGTGGTCGCGATCGGGGCGAGCACGGTGGCCACGACGAACACGGCGATGGCCTGGGGGAGCCGCTTCGCGGTGAACTGCATACGGGGTCAGCATGGCATCTCCCTGTTGAGGGGCGGGATCGGGAGCGGGGAGCCGTATCCTCGGTGTCGTGAGGCCGCCCTCTGTCGACGCCATCGCCCGCGACCTGGTTGACGTCGACCTTCCCCACCCCCTGCTCGTCGACGCCGCCCGGGAGGCGATCGCCGCGGGGGACCCGGCCTCGGCCCGCCGGCGCGCCGAGGCCGTGGCTGCCGCCCTCCTGCGCCCGGTGCTGAACGCCACCGGCGTGCTCCTGCACACGAATCTCGGAAGAGCTCCCCTCGCCGGCCTGCCTGCTGTCGGTGCCGGGCGGTACAGCAACCTCGAGTTCGACCTTGCCGGGGGCCGCCGGGGGTCCCGGTCCACCCATGCGGCATCGCTGCTGGCCCGGGCCGCGGGCGCCGAGGCCGCCCCCGTGGTCAACAACAACACCGCCGCGGTGCTGCTGGTGCTGGCCGCCCTCGGACGGGGCGGGTCGGTGCTCGTGTCGCGGGGTGAGCTGGTGGAGATCGGCGGCGGGTTCCGGATCCCCGAGGTGATGGCCCAGTCGGGGTGCCGGCTGGTCGAGGTGGGCACCACCAACCGCACCCGGCTGGGCGACTACCGGTCGGCCGTCGACGAGGACACTGCCCTGGTGTTGAAGGTCCACCAGTCGAACTACCGGATCGTGGGCTTCACCGAGGAGGTGGGCGTGGAGGCGTTGGCCGGGCTGGGCCCACCGGTGGTGGCCGACATCGGGTCCGGCCTGCTCGACGCGACCACGCCCTGGCTGAGCGGGCCCCCGCCGGCGTGGCTGGCGGGTGAGCCTGCCGCCCGGCAGTCCCTCGCCGCCGGCGCCGGGTTGGTCACCTTCTCGGGGGACAAGCTGCTGGGCGGCCCGCAGGCGGGCGTCATCGCCGGGAGGGCCGACCTGGTGGCGGCCTGCTCCCGCCACCCCCTCAACCGGGCCCTGCGACCCGGCGGCCTGGTGCTGGCCGCCCTGCAGGACACTGCCCTCGCCTACCTGCGACGGGACGGCGACGCCATCCCGTTCTGGCGCATGGCGGCCACCCCGGTGGAAACGTTGCGGGCCCGGGCCGCGGCGCTCGGCGTGGGCGAGGTGTGCGAGACGGTGGCGGTGGCCGGCGGTGGGTCGGTGCCCGGCCAGGAGATGGCCTCGGCCGGGGTGGCCGTCCCCGGCGATCGCACCGCCGACCTGCGGGCCAGCGAGATTCCGGTGGTGGCCCGGGTCCACGACGGCTCCACCGTCTGCGACCTGCGCACGGTGGACCCCACCGACGACGGCGTGCTCGGCGCGGCCCTGAAGCGCGTCTCTTGACCGGTTCCGCCCGCGAGACGGCGGCGGCCATGTACGTGGTGGCCACCGCCGGCCACGTCGACCACGGGAAGTCCACCCTGGTGCGGGCCCTCACCGGCACCGACCCGGACCGCTTCGCCGAGGAGAAGGCGAGGGGGCTCACCATCGACCTGGGATTCGCCTGGACCACCCTCGCCTCCGGCCGCGACCTGGCGTTCGTCGACGTGCCCGGTCACGTGCGCTTCATCAAGAACATGCTCGCCGGCGTGGGGGCGGTGGCCGCCTGCCTGTTCGTGGTGGCCGCCACCGAGGGGTGGAAGCCCCAGTCGGAGGAGCACCTGCGCATCCTCGAGCTGCTCGGCATCAGCCACGGGATCGTGGCCCTCACCAAGGTGGGGCTGGTCGACGAGGAGACCCGGGAGCTGGCCCGCCTCGACCTGGCCGAGCACGTCGAGGGCACCTTCCTGGCCGAGGCGGAGGTGGTGGAGGTCGACGTGCCCGAGGGGATCGGCGTCGACGACCTCCGGGCCACCCTCGACCGGCTGCTGTCGACGGTGGCCGGCGCCCCCGATGTCGACCGGCCGCGGCTGTGGGTCGACCGGGTGTTCGCGGCCAAGGGGTCGGGGACGGTCGTGACGGGAACCCTCACCGGGGGGGCGCTCGCCACCGACGACGAGCTGGTGGTGATGCCCGGCACGACGCGGGTGCGGGTCCGGGGGCTCCAGAGCCTCAAGCAGAGCCACGACCGGGTGGGCCCGGGCAGCCGGGTGGCGGTGAACCTCTCGGGCATCTCCCGTGACCAGCTGGCCCGGGGGAGCGTGGTGGTGCGTCCCGGGCAGTGGCACGCCACCCGCAGCTTCGACGCCTCGTTGTGCGTCCTCGACAGCCTCGACCACGAGGTGAGCCGCCGGGGGGCCTACCAGGCGTATGTGGGGTCGGGCGAGCACCCGGTGTCGCTGCGCGTGCTGCCGGCAGGGGCGACGGGAAGCGCGGCGGAGGCGGTGTTCCCGGGCACCGTGTTCCCTGGAACCCAGGGTCTCGTGCGCCTGCACCTGCCGCGGGCGCTCCCGCTGCTGCCGGGCGACCGCTACGTGCTGCGGGAGAGCGGCAGGGACGAGACCGTGGGCGGGGGCGAGGTGCTCGACGTGTCACCTGCGCTGGTGGCGACCAAGGCCCGCCCCTCGCGTTCGGTCGACCGGGTGGTGGCCGAGCGCGGCTGGGTGGACGCCGCCACCCTCGAGCGCCTCACCGGCGAGAGCCGTCCTCCCACGGTGGGCCACTGGGTCGTCGCCGAGGGGGTGTACACGGCCGCGCTCACCGCCCTGGCCGACAGCGTGGACGCCGCCGGGCCCCTCGGCCTCGACGCCGCCACGCTCGACGAGCGCCAGCGGGCCCTGCTCCCCAGCCTGGAGGGCGTGGTCGTCGCCGGGGGCCGGGCCCGGCGGGCCGAGGCCGTCGACCCCCTGGCCGGCCACCCGTTCGTGGCCGCCCTGGAGGCGTCGCCGTTCTCGCCGCCCGACCCCGACGGCGTGGACCGGGCCGAGCTCCGGGAGCTGGTCCGCCGGGAGATGGTCATCGAACGCGACGGCCTGTACTTCGCCCCGGCGGCCGTCGCTGCCGCCGCCCGCCGGATCGCGTCGGTACTGGCCGAGCATCCCGAGGGTTTCACGGTCGCCCAGGCCCGCGACGCCATGGGCGCGACCCGCAAGTACGTGCTGCCACTGCTGGCGGTGCTCGACGCCACCGGCGTCACCCGGCGGCGGGGCGACCTGCGGGTGGCCGGGCCCCGGCTGCCGGCGAGCTAGAGGCGCTCCGGCTCGCGATGAGCGAGACGACGAAGGTCGTTCTGATCGTGCTGGTGGCCCTCGCAGCCGGTTGGGTTCTCTTCAGCATCTGGTTCAGCGCCAGCTATACCTTCTGACGCGCGTCGTCGACCAGATGAGGCGGCCGGGCGCCGATTGGCGATCAGGGACCGGGCCCGGCGACGCCTGCGAGCCCGAGATCCAGGGTCTCCGGTTGTCGCGCTTCCGGCGCGCCCACACCCACCTCGTGGTCGGGCGGATGGTCGGGGGCCACCAGGCGCCAGTCGCCGGGCGAACCCTCGAGGCGGTAGCCGCAGTAGGTCTTGAGGTGGTGGTGCCACCGGCACA
>JBPCJV010000148.1:0-7286 GCA_051004925.1 Acidimicrobiales bacterium
CGCTGGTCCAACCTCGCCTGGACCAGCTCCGCGGCCAGCCGCCCGCCGGAGGCCCGTGACCATCCGCTCAGGCTGATGCCGGCCGCGGTGTCGTCGCCGATGGCGAAGGCCTCGCCGTGCAGCGTGCGGGACAGGTCCACGGCCTCGGAAAGCTCGCCCAGCCGGTAGTGGGCGAAGGCGATGTGCCAGGTGGCGGTGTTGGCCTCCCACCGGTCGCCCGTCTGGTCGAGGAGGCGGACGGCCTCGGTGCACTTCTCGATGGACTCCTGGTACCGCGACGCGGCGTAGAGCACGACACCGTAGAAGTTCAGCGACTGGCCCTGACCCCACAGGTCACCGAGATCGCGCCGGATGGCCAGCGATCTCCGGGCGTAGGCGATGCCGCGGCTGAACCACGGCGCCATGGTCATCACGGGGGCGTGCTCGGAGTAGGCCTGGGCCAGCTCGGGTGATGCCGGGTACCGCTCGGCCAGGTTCATCTCCCGCAGGTGGGCCCATGCGCAGGGGATCTTGCCGGCGTTGAACCAGTAGACGTAGGCCAGCCGGCTGTAGAGGCGTATGGCCAGGAACTCCCGGTCGGCGCCCTGGCGCTTCCGGCGGGCCAGGAAGAGGCGGGGGAGGAGGCTGTGGGCCACCTGCACGAGGACCTCGGCCAGGAGGGCCACCAGGAACCCCGGCGCCCGACGGGGGAGACGGCCGCCCAACTTGCGGACGGCCCGCTCGAGATGGACGCGCGCCGACCGCTGGTCGCCCTTCTTGAACGCCACTTCGCCCAGGCGCCCCTCCAGGGCGGCGCGCCGGGAGTTGTCGGTTGCCAGCGACAGTGCCACCTCCAGCTGCGTGGTCGCCTCCTCGTAGGCGCCCTGGAGCGTGAGGACGTCGCCGAGGCCCTCCGCGACAGGGGCGCGCGTGGCCGAGTCGCCCTCCACGGACCTGGACGCCAAGCGGTAATGGGCGGCGGCCACGTCGAGGGAGTGCCGGGCCCGGGCCAGCTCGGCCGCCTCGAGCGCGTAGGGCAGGGCCCGGCGGCCTCGGCCGGCGGCGTCGAAGTGGTACGCGAGGTCGAACACCCGGTCGGGGTGGGCGGCCTCGATGGCCTCCGCGGCCAGCAGGTGGAGCTCGCGGCGGTGGCCGACCTCGAGCCGCCCCAACAGGGCCTCGCGCAACTTGTCGTGCAGGAGGCGGACCCGGCCGGCCGCCTCGTCGACCCACACGATGCGGCGCCGGCTGGCCTCGGCCAGGCCGTGGGCACAGCGCGCGGGGTCCTGCCCGCACAGCTCGACGGCCAGTCCGAGGTCGAACTCCTTGCCGAGCACGGCACCGACCGACAGGAGGTGCACGGTGGCGGGGGCCAGCAGCTCGATACGCCGGAGCAGGAACAGCGCGGCCTGGCGTGACGTCTGCACGTCGGAGAGGCGCCCGGGATCGACCATCCATCCCGTCGGGCTGTCGAACAGGGCGCCGGTCTCCACCAGCCCCCGGAGCACGGCGGAGGCCATGAAGGGGCTGCCCTCGGACAGGCCGCATACGGTCTCGAGCGCGTCGGGCGGCAGGGGCCCGGCCATCGACTCGGCCAGGGTGCGTATCTCGTCCGGCCCCAGACGGGCCAGCGTCATGTAGGCCAGCGGCACGATGCTGCGCAACACGTGCTCGGACGTCACCTCCTCCGACCGGAAGGCGGCGACGACGACCACCCGGGTGCCCCGCCGGTCCACACCATTCTGCCAGTGCGACAGGAGGCGGAGGGTGGGGCCGTCGGCCCACTGGCAGTCGTCGAGCAGCACGACCACCGGCTGAGAGAGTGCGCCGAGGGCGTCGAACAGGGCGCCGAGCGCGGCGATGCTGCGGTTCTCGCCGTAGGCCTCGGGACCGAGACTGTGTCGGTCGTCCTCGTCGGCTCCCCCGAGCACCTCGGCCAGCCGGGGGACGGCCGCAACGATCGCCTCGGCCCGATCGCCCACCTGGTGACGGAGGTCCTCGGCGATGTCCGGCGCCAGCCGGCACCAGGCCACGATGTCGGCGACGAGGCCTTCGAGCAGTTGGAACGGCCGCTGGGCGGCCTCCTCCACGCCCTGGCCCCGGAGGATCCAGGCATCGGGATTCGCCTGCTGGGCCAGCTCCTAGAGCAGCCGGGTCTTGCCGTTGCCCGAATCGGCCTAGAGGAGGACCAGACCGCCGCGGCGCGTCTCCCGGGCCCGGCCGATCAGCCCGGCAAGGCGGGACAGCTCGGCGTCGCGCGCGACGAAAGCGGGCTCGGTGAGGGCGTGGCCGCGGTCGTGGAGTCCGATGACCACCGTCGGCTCGCGCACACCCCGTTCCATGCCGTCGGCAATGGCCGACAGGTCGGCGAGGGCGGCGCCGGCCGTCTGGTAGCGCTCGGAGGGGTCCTTGCGCAGCAGCCGCTGCACGACGGCGTCGAGGGCCCTGGGCACGTCGACCCCGAGGGCGCCGAGGCGAGGCACCGCGGCGCTGAGGTGCTGCTGCAGCACGGTGCCCACGTCGGCTCCCTCGAAGGGGGGCTCCCCGGCCAGGCACTCGAAGATCAGGATGCCGACGGAGTACAGGTCGGAGCGCTCGTCCACCGCCCCGGACAGCAGCCCGGCCGCCTCCGGCGCGAGGTAGCGCACGGTCCCCACCCGTTCGTCACGGAGCGAGGGCGCCAGCGACGAGCTGAGGGCGAAGCCGAAGTCGACGAGGACGGCGCGCCCGACGGTCGGCCCGTCGTCGCCCCCGCCGTCGACCTGCTCGACGATCACGTTGGCGGGCTTGACGTCGCGGTGCAGCACCTGATGGTCGTGGGCGTGCTGGAGCGACGACAGCACCCCGATGCCGACCTGGAGGGTGGATGCCGGCGAGAGCGGCCCCCGGCTCACCAGTTCCGCGAGGGTCACGCCCGGGACGAACGGCTGCACGAGATAGATGCACCCGCCGTCGCATGCCAGGCCGATGACCCGCTCATGGGGCCGCTCAGGCCCACCGACCGGCGGCGCCGAGGCGGTCGAGAGGCGGCGGAGGACCTCGGCCTCGTGCTCCAACCGGGCGCCGACGTCCTCCGCCAGGTCGGCTTCCACCGCTCGCTTGACCACGACCTGGGTGTCGTCGACCAGGTCCGTGGCCACGAAGGTGTCAACGCCGTTGCCCGACTTGAGCAGCCGGTCACAGCGGAACCGTCCGGCCAGAAGGGTAACGTCGGGTTTCAGCAGATCAGCTCTCGCGGGAAAGGTGCCGGCGCGGACCCGCCGGAAGCCCGGCCAGCGCCCGCCGGGCCAGTTGGGTGCTGGCGTGGTGATCGTCGGCGGCCAGTTCCTCGAGCACGGCGACGCCCAGCGGCGCGATGCCGGCCAGGGCCTCGGCGGCCGATTCGCTCAACCGGAGGTTGTCGCCCACCAGGAGCAGCAGCAGGTCGGGGACGGCTTCGGCGGCGCCCAGGCGTCCGATGGCGTGCACGGCCTCGGCCCGCAGGGCCTGCGGCCCACCGTGGAAGTGGCAAAGGAGGGGCGCCACCGCCCAGGGCGAGCCGAGGTTCCCAAGGGCGCGGGCGGCCCGGACCCGGACCTCGAGCGAGGGGTCGAGGCCGACGACCTCTACGAGGTCGTCGAAGGCGTCGAGGACCTGGAGCCGCCCGAGGAGCTCGGCCGCCACCAGGCGGGTCGGTTCCGGCCCCCGGAGCACCCCGTGGCGCAGGATCTCGACCGGGAAGTCGCGGATCGCCTCGATGGCGTCGGCCACCTCGTCGACGGGAGGCGGGTGGCGCCGGTCCAGCGCTCCGAGCAGGGCCGGCACGGCGCTGGGCTGACCCAGGCGGCCCAGCGCCCGCGCCGCGGTGCGCCGCACGCCGGGGCTGCGGTCGTTGAGCAACGGCACCAGGTCGAGCACCGCGAACGACGAGCCGGCTTCACCGAGCAGGCGGCAGGCGCCGACCCGGGCGGCGGGCCGGTGGCTGCGGCACTTGTGGCGGGCGGCGTCCACCGCACCCCGGCTCTCGAGGAGCTGGGCGAGCGTCTCGCGATCGTCGCCCCGCAGGGCGGGGAGCAGGGCGCGGGCCTTGGCCTCGAGCATCCTCTGGTCGGCGGCCCCGAGGGTTCCGACGATCTGGGCGGAGCGACCGGGGTGTTCCAGCGTCCGGTACAGGATCGACCGGACGAGCTGCTCCCGCTGGACCCGGCGAGAGCGGCGGTGATGACGGACGGCGATGGCCACCCAGACGGCGACGGGCAGCCCGACGGCCCAGGCGATCAGAACGGCGACGACGACCGGCCTCATGGCCGGGACCCGGTGTTCATCGTCGAAGCCCGGTGTTCATCCCTGAACCTCGGCGCGGGTCAGGAGCGCCTCGACCCGGCGCAGCATCTCCCGGGGACTGAACGGCTTGACGATGTAGTCGTCGGCGCCGGCGGCGAAGCCCCGCTCGACCTCGGACTCCTGGGCCTTGGCGGTGAGGAGGATCACCGGGATGTCCGCGGTGACGGGGTCGGCCCGCAGGGCCCGGCACACGTCGATGCCGCTCATCTTGGGCATCGTCCAGTCGAGCAGGACGAGGTCCGGGCACGTCCCCAGGACGCCCGTCGACGACAGCCCGGCGGCGGCGACCAGGGCCGCCTCGCCGTCGGCCTCGGCGGGGGTGCCGTAGCCGGCCTGGGCCAGCTTCCAGGAGATGAGCTCGCGGATGTCGGAGTCGTCGTCGACGACGAGCACGGTCTTCATGCCAGCTGGCTCCTCTACGGGAACTTGCTCGCCCGGACTCCGAGCGCCTCCTCCCGTATCGGCCCCCCGGCCGAAAACCTTTAGGGGAACTTCCGGCTTCTCGACGGTGCCCTACTATCCCGCGGCATGCACGAGGGCAGCCGCCGGGCCATCATCGCCGCGTTCTTCGCCAACGCCGCCATCGCCGTGGCCAAGCTGGTGGGCTTCGTGTTCACGGGCGCAGCGTCGATGCTGGCCGAAGCCGTGCACTCCGGGGCCGACTCCACCAACCAGCTGCTGCTGCTAATGGGCGGGGCCCGGGGTCGCAAGATCGCCGACCACCGGCACCCCTTCGGCTACGGCCGGGAGCGCTACTTCTGGTCGTTCGTCGTCGCCCTGGTGATCTTCACCCTCGGAGGGCTCTTCGCCCTGTACGAGGGAATCGAGAAGATGCGCCAACCCCACGAGATCGAGTCGGCGGCCTGGGCCATCGGGATCCTGACCGTGGCCATGGCGTGCGAGGCGTTCTCCCTGCGCACCGCGGTCAGAGAATCGGCCCACGCCAAAGGCGACCAGTCGTGGTGGCACTTCGTCCGCCACTCCAAAAGCCCCGAGCTGCCGGTGGTGCTGCTGGAGGACATCGGCGCCATGTTCGGCCTGGCTCTGGCCCTCGTGGGCGTCGTCGTCGCCCAGACCACCGGCAACCCCCGGTTCGACGCCGCCGGCAGCATCGCCATCGGCGTGCTGCTGGTGACCATCGCCGTCATCCTCGTCATCGAGATGAAGAGCCTGCTCATCGGCGAGGGGGCGGAGCCGGCCACGGAGAGCAAGATCACCGACGCGATGCAGTCGACCGCGTCGGTCCAGAGCGTCATCCACCTCCGTACCCAGTATCTCGGGCCCGAGGAGTTGCTCGTCGCCGCCAAGTTGGCCTTCGACAACACGCTCGACGTGCCCGCCCTGGCCGCCGCCATCAACGACGTCGAGATGCGGGTGCGGGACGCCTGCCCCGATGCCCGGGTCATCTACATCGAGCCCGACCTGGCCCGTTCCGGCCCGGTGGCGCCTACCGCAGGGGTGACGACGGGATAGCGGCCGGCGCCGCCGGGAGTACGTCCACGGCACGTTGACGGAGCCAGTGGTCAGCCAGCACCAGGCACACCATGGCCTCCACGATCGGCACCGCCCGGGGCAGGACGCAGGGATCGTGGCGACCGGTGGCGCTCATGGTGACGGCCTCGCCGGAGCGGTCCACTGTCTCCTGCGGCTGGGAGATGGTCGCCGTCGGCTTGAACGCCACCTCGACCACGACGGGCTCGCCGTTGGTCATGCCCCCCTGGATCCCGCCGGAGCGGTTGGTCACAGTGTGCACCGAGCCGTCGTCGCCGGCCACGAAGGCGTCGTTGTGCTCGCTGCCGGTCATCCGGGTGCCGGCGAAGCCACTGCCCACCGCGAACCCCTTGGCCGCCGGGATCGACAACAGGCCCCGGGCCAGGTCGGCCTCGAGCTTGTCGAACACGGGCTCGCCGAGGCCGGCGGGCACACCGCGGGCGACGCACTGCACCACCCCGCCCAACGAGTCCCCCTTGCGCCGGGCTTCGGAGATGGCCGCGATCATGGCCTCGGCCGCGACCGGGTCGGGGCAGCGCACCTCGGTGGCCTCCACGTCGGCGTAGGTCACGCCGGCGGGGTCGACCGAGGAGTCGATGGTGTGCACGCTGCTCACCCACGCCAGCACCTCGACGCCGGCGACCAGGCGCAGGAGCTTGCGGGCGATGGCCCCCGCCGCCACCCGCCCGATCGTCTCCCGGGCGCTGGCCCGGCCGCCACCCTGCCAGTTGCGCACGCCGTACTTGGCCTCGGTCGTGTAGTCGGCGTGCGACGGCCGGAAGCTGTCCTTGATGGCCTCGTAGGAAGCCGGTTGGGCATCCTTGTTGCGCACGACGATGGCGATCGGGCTCCCCAGGGTGAGGCCGTCGAACACGCCCGAGAGGATCTCGGCCCGGTCGTCCTCCTTGCGCTGGGTGGTCAGCCTGCTCTGCCCCGGGCGGCGCCGGTCGAGGTCGGGCTGGATGTCGTCGAGGGCGAGCGGCAGGCGCGGCGGGCACCCGTCGACGACCACGCCGACGCCGCCACCGTGGGACTCGCCGAAGGTGGTGATGCGGAACAGGTGCCCGAACGTGCTCCCCATCGCTATGGCGTTCCGCAGGTGGTCGGCGTCGTCGCGGGCATCGGCCCATCTTGCCAGCAGCGCACCCCATTCGTTCTTGTCCGGCCAAACGACGCGTGAGGTCGTCGCGGAACCTGTCAAGCCCCTTGAGACAACTTCCTATGCGGATTGGATGAGCGCCTCGGGAGACGGCTCGTTGATCCAGGCGACGGTCGGCAACCTGGGTGGCGTGGGTCGGCGGTGGTGGAACCGGGCAGGGTTGGCGGCGTAGGCCGCGTCGAGAGTCGCGGCCCGCTTGGCGCGGATCTCGGTGGCGGTGCCGTAGTGGACCGAGGCCGCGTTGTGCAGCCCGATGCCGGAGCGGCGATGGACATGGTTGTAGTGCTCGAAGAGGGCGGCGCAGAAGGCGCTGCGCCCTCGATGAAGCCGAACC
>JBPCJV010000149.1:0-14606 GCA_051004925.1 Acidimicrobiales bacterium
TGCCCCCGGTGACGACGGCGACGGGGGTCGTCGGAGGCGAAGCGCCATCGTCGTCGGGCGGAACGGCGGGCAGCCCCAGCTCCGTGGGGTCGGAGTCGAGGCGGGCCAGCGTCTCGTCGAGGGCGGCGATGCCCGCCAGGGGGAGTCGGCCGGGGGCGGGGAGGTCGTTGGCCGCGGCCTGCAGGGCGGCGCCCAGGGCGACCGCGTCGAGGCGTTCGGCCGCATCCGGTCGCCCGGCCCGGGCCACGATGGGGCCGAGGAGCCCGAGCTCGGGAGCGACGGGGATGGGCTGCTCCAGACGGCCCATGAGGGTGCCCAGATTGGTGTCGGCCACGAACGGCACCCGTCCGGTGACGGCCTCGTACAGGACGATGGCCAGGGAGTACACGTCGGCCTTGCCGTCGAGGCGGGCGCCGCGGACCTGTTCGGGCGAGGCGTAGCGGGCCGTGCCCAGCAGGGTTCCCGAGGGCTCGGTCCATGCCGCCTCGGCGAGGGCCCGGGCCAGGCCGAAGTCGGCGATGCGGAGCCGGCCCTCGTCGTCGAACAGCAGGTTGGCGGGCTTGATGTCGCGGTGCACCAGGCCCCGCCGGCTGGCGTAGTCGAGGGCCCGGGCCGCCTCCAGGCCCACGAGCAGCGCCTGCGACGGAGTCAGGCGGGTACCGCTGTCGAGGATGCTGCGGAGGCTGCCACCACCGAGGAACTCGCACACCAGGAACGGCCCGTCGGCCTCCTCGCCCCAGTCGTAGACGGCCATGACGTTGGCGTGGTTCAGGCCCGCGGCGGCCCGGGCCTCGGCCCGGAACCGGCGCAGGAAGCCTTCGTCGTCGGCGAGGGCGGGGTGCAGGATCTTCACGGCCACCCGCCGCCGTAGCTTCACGTCGTCGGCCAGGTAGACGTGGGCCGAGGCACCGGTGCCGATCGGGGCGACCAGGCGGTACCGACCGCCGAGAACCCGTCCGATGTACTCCGCCAACCGCGTCGTGGCCAAGTTCTCCCTTCCCGGGCCGGGGCCAACCCGGCCCCGCCGAGATGGCTCCCCCCCACCTCTGCGGCACTCTCGAACACGAGGGTACCGTGCCCGCACCCCGATTCTGTGGCACTGCTCCACACAGGGCGCCGGGGCGGGGGATGATGGCGCGGTGGAGCCACGCCGCGCGCCCGCCGTCCGATCGCCACTCGGCCCGCGCATCGTCATGAGCCTGCTCGTGTTCGCCGCCCTCGGCGGCCTGGTCTGGGTGGCCACCGCCCCCCAGTCGTCGGACAACCCGACCCTTCCGGCGGCGGTCGAGCTGGTGTCTCCCCAGGGCGGTGACCTCGACCTGCGTCAGGCCACCATCGCCGCCGACCTGGCACCCGGCTACACCGGCTACCTCCTGTTCGACGGTGTCGAGGTGCCCGACGACGACCTCCAGCGCGTCGATGCCCTCAACACGGTGACGCTGCGGCCCACGGTCGACAGCGACTACCTCGAGCTCACCCCCGGCCCCCACTGCGCGACCGTCGTCTACCGCAAGATCGGCGAGCCCATGGAGACGTCCAACAACTTCCGCTGGTGTTTTGAATTGCATTGATCGCAGATTGATCGATGGGCGATAGCTGCGCGTTCTGCCAGGTGGTGGCCGGGGAGGTGCCGGGGCACCTGGTGCTCGACGAGGCGGAGGCGGTCGCCTTCCTCGACGTGCGTCCCCTGTTTCCCGGCCACTGCCTGCTCGTCCCCCGCGCCCACCACGAGACGATGGTCGACCTCCCCGAGGAGCTCGTGGCTCCGCTGTTCGGCGCCGCCCGCCGCCTGGCCGCGGCGGTGGAGGAGGCCATGGACGCCGCCGGCTCGTTCGTGGCCGTCAACAACCGGGTCAGCCAGAGCGTGCCGCACCTGCACGTGCACGTGGTGCCCCGGCGTCGCAAGGACGGGCTGCGGGGGTTCTTCTGGCCCCGGCAGCGCTACGAGGACGACGAGGCGGCGGCGGCCGCGGCGGCGGCCATCCGGGCCGGACTGAAGGCGCCGTAGGCCCGGGCCGGCCGGCCCGGGTGGCGGAGCCGCCCAGGAGGCAGGGACAGAAGGGCGGACGTCACTCCAGGCGGTCGGCCAGATCCTGCTTCCAGCCGAGGGCGAGAGGACCCACGGCCACCAGGGCGGCCACCACGTCGTCGGGCACGCCGCCCCGGGGCTCTCGCGCCTCATGGGCCAGGCGCACCGACGCCATGGCCGGGTGCCGGGTCACCGCCACGGGCCCGGCCACCGGCACGGTGCCCGGCTGCAGCACGCGCAGATACCAGCCGGTGCGGCCGTTGGCGTGCATGCGCCGCCCGATGTCACCCCGGCCCCGGTACATGGCCAGCTTGTAACAGGGCCACCGCGGCTGGCACACCTCGAGCACGGCGTCTCCCCACTCCCAGCGGTCGCCGATGCGCACGTCGTCCTCGGTCCAACCCAGGGTGGTGAGGTTCTCCCCGAAGGCGGCCGGCCCCAGCTCCTCGCCCAGCTCCTCACTCCACGCCCGCAGGTGCTCCGAGGGGTAGGCGTACACCGCCTTGTCGGTTCCCCCGTGCACGCTCAGCTCGGCCTGGCCGTCACCCTCCAGGTTGAGCCGGTCGAGTCGAAGGTGGTCGACCGCCACCGGCACCTTGGCGATGCCGCTCATCACCTGCTTGCCCCGGTGCATCCCCAGTGGCTTGGGCCGCGACACGTTCACCGACACCAGCCCCAGCTGGCCGGAATCTGGGCCGGTCAGGTTCAGGGCGCACCCGTCTCGAGCAGGCGGAGAAAGGCGTCCTCGTCCACCACGGGCACCCCGCACTCCTCGGCCTTCGACACCTTCGCCGCGCCGGGCTCGGCCCCGGCGACCAGCCAGGCCGTCTTCTTGCTCACGCTGCCGGGCGACGTCCCACCCCGGGCCTTGATGGCGTCGACGGCGGCGTCGCGCGACATCGTCTCCAGCGTCCCGGTGACCACGACGGCCTTGCCGGCGAGCGTCGGTTCGAGGGCGGACTCCCCTCCACTCGGTCCCTCGAAGTTCACGCCCGCCCGCCGCAGCTTGTCGACCACGGCCCGGTTGCGCTCCAGGGCGAAGAACTCCGTGACGCTGTGGGCGATGGTGGGGCCCACGCCGTCGACGGCGGCCAGCTTTTCCTCGGTGGCGGCCAGGATGCGGTCGAGGTGACCCACCGCGGAGGCCAGCACCTCGGCCCCCCGGCCGCCGAGGTGACGGATGCTCAGCCCGATGAGCAGGTTGGCCAGCGGCCGCGACTTCGACGCCTCGATGGCGCCCAGCAGGTTGCGCACCGACAAGTCGGCGAAGCCCTCGAGGGCGATGAGGTCGTCGTAGGTGAGCGAGTAGATGTCGGCCGGGTCGCGGAGCAGCCCGGCGGCGGTGAGCTGCATGACCCGCTTCTCGCCCAGGCCCTCGATGTCCATGGCCCCGCGGCCGGCGAAGTGACCGATGCGGCCGTCGCGCTGGGCCGGGCAGTCGACGTTGGTGCAGAAGGTGTCGCTCTCCCCCTCGACCCGCACGAGGGGTTGGGCGCACACGGGACAGACGTCGGGGAAGCGCCACTCGGCCAGACCGGCCCGACGCTTGGAGAGCACCGGGCCCACGACCTCGGGGATGACGTCGCCCGCCTTGCGCACGAACACCGTGTCGCCGGGGCGCACGTCCTTCTTGGCCACCTGGTCCTCGTTGTGCAGGGTGGCCAGCTGCACGGTGGACCCGCTCACCTGCACGGGCTCGAGCTGGGCGAACGGCGTGGCCTTCCCGGTGCGCCCGATCGACACCATGATGTCGGTGAGCACCGTGGTGGCCTGCTCGGCCGGAAACTTGTAGGCGATGGCCCAGCGCGGCGACTTGGAGGTGGCGCCCAGCTCCATGCGCTGGGCCAGGTCGTCGACCTTCACCACGGCGCCGTCGATCTCGTAGTCGAGGTCGTGGCGGTGCTCGAGCCAGTGGCGGCAGAAGCCGTCGACCTCCTCCATGGTGGTGACCCGGCGGATCTCGGTGTTCACGGGCAGGCCGGCCTCGGTGAGGAAGTCGAGGGTCTCCGAGTGGCGCCGGAACCGCGGGGCGGCGGAGCCGGTCATCTCCCCGACCTGGTAGGCGAAGAAGGCCAGCTCCCGGCTGGCCGTGACCGCGGGGTCCTTCTGGCGCAGCGATCCGGCTCCCGAGTTTCGGGGGTTGGCGAACAGGCGCTCCCCCGCCTGGGCCCGCCGTTGGTTGAGGTCCTCGAACGCCGGGAGGGGCATGTAGACCTCGCCCCGCACCTCGAGCACCTCCGGCGTGCGGTCGGAGGGCACGGCCAGGTGCTCCGGCACCACGGCGATCGTGCGCACGTTCTCGGTGACGTCCTCGCCCACCACGCCGTTGCCGCGCGTGGCGGCCCGCACGTAGCGACCGTCCTCGTAGAGCAGCGAGATGGCGATGCCGTCGATCTTCAGCTCGCACACGAAGTCGACGTCGCCGGCGATGTAGCGCTCCATACGCTTCCCCCACGCCACCAGTTCCTCGAAGGAGAAGGCGTTGTCGAGCGACATCATGGGCGTGCGGTGACGCACCTCGGAGAAGGCGGCCGAGACCGTCCCCCCCACCTTCTGGGTGGGCGAGTCGGCCGTCACCAGCTCGGGGTGGGCCTCCTCGATCGACCGCAGCTCGCGCACGAGGGCGTCGAACTCGGCGTCGGAGATCTCGGGGTCGTCGAGGTCGTAGTAGCGGTGGGTGTGGTGCTCGACCTGCCGCCGCAGCTCGGCAGCCCGCGCCGGCGGATCCTCGGAGTCTCCCGCTCGACGGGCCGCTCGGGCCGCAGGAGTGTCCACCGCGTCGAGATTACCGGCGAGGCTGCGGGTCGTAGCATCCTCGCCCGTGGGTACCGCCGAGCGCCGAGGCACCACCACCCGCGGGCGCCTCTCGCCTGATGCCGGCTCGTTGCTGTCCCTCGTACCGTGGCTGGTGCGCGTGCTGTGGGTGGCCCTGCCCTTCACCGTCGGCCCCGTGCTGGCCGCAGCCCTCGACGGGGCCAGCGGGCCGGTGCGCCTGGTCGCGTCGAGCGGGCTCTGGGCGAGATGGGCCGTGGGCATGGTGGCCACGGCCGTGCCCCACCCGGTGGCCCTCACGGGTCTGCGGATCCTGGCACCTGCGGTCGTGGCGGCAGTGGCGGCCGCCGCCGCAGGGGGACACCGGTCGGCGCTCGCCGCCGGGTGGGCGGTCGTGACCCTGGCCTGGGCCTTTTCCCCCGCCGTCGGCGCCCACTGCGTGAACGGCCCCGCCTACCCCAACGAGCGGCGCCACCTGCTCCGCATCCCGGGCGCGCTGCTGTTCGGTCCGCTCGCCCTGGCCTGGGCCCTGGCCATCGCCGGTGCCGGCGCCGGGCCGCTCCTCCTGGCCGCCCGCCAGTGGGTGGTCGGGGGGGTCGCCCTCGTGGTCGGCCTGCCGTTGGCCGTCGTGTTCGTCCGGGCCATGCACAACCTGTCGCGGCGCTGGGCGGTGTTCGTGCCCGCGGGCATGGTGCTCCACGACCCGTTGACCCTTGTCGATCCCGTGCTGTTCGCCCGCCGCAAGATCGTCGCCCTGCAGCCGGCCGCGGTCGGCCGCGAGGCCCTCGATCTCACCCAGGGGTCGCCGGGCCTGGCCCTGGAACTGGATCTCGACGAGCCGGCGTCGCTGCTCCTGATGAAGCCGGGCCGGCGTCAGGGCACGAGCGAGGAAGCCACCCGCCTCCTGTTCACGCCCACCCGCCCCGGTGCGGTGCTCGACGACGCCCGCTCCCGCCGCATCCGGGTGAGGTAACCCCTCCCCGTTCTGGTCAGGTTTCGCGGTGCCAGGACCCCCCGAAACCTGACCGGAACGAAAGCCTCAGGCGGCCATCCCGCCGCCGACGACCTCGTCGCCCAGGTAGAGGACCACGCTCTGGCCCGGCGCCACCCGGCGGTGGGGTTCGGCGAAGGTCACAGTGGTGCCGTCGACCATCGCCTCGACGGGGGCGCCGTGGGCGCTGCATTGGGCGGCGATGGGCCCGGGCACCGGGCCGTGCGGCCACGAGAGGTCGACGAGCTCGACCCGGTCGGTCAGCAGGTCGTCGGCTGCACCGGCCACCACCGTGGCAGTGGCGGGGTCGACGGCCAGCGCGTAGCGCCGCTCGGTTCCCCCGCTGCCCATGCCCCGACGCTGACCCACGGTCACGAGCTCGACGGCGTCGACCCGGCCCACCTCGGCGCCCGAGGTGTCGACCACCCGCCCCGGGTGCAGACCGATGCGCGGGCCGAGGAAGGTGGCCCGCCCGCCGGTCGCGGTCACGAAGCACACGTCCTGGCTGTCGGGCTTGCCGGCGGTGCGCAGCCCCAGGGCCCGGGCCCGCTCGCGCACCTCGGCCTTGGTCAGCTCCCCCACCGGGAACCGGCACCGGGCCAGCTCGTCGGGACCGAGCATGTGGAGCACGTACGACTGGTCCTTGGCCGCATCGACGCCCCGCAGCAGCCGCGGGCGGTTGCCGCCGTGAGCCACTCGGGCGTGATGGCCGGTGGCCAGGGCGTCGAAGCCCAGCTGGGTGGCACGGTCGAGGAGGCGTCCGAACTTGAGGTGGCGGTTGCACTCGATGCAGGGGTTCGGCGTGCGCCCGGCGGCGTGGGCCGCGGCGTAGGGCGCCACCACGCGTGCCTCGAAGTCGTCGGTGAAGCTGAACACCCAGTGGTCGACGTCGAGCTGCTGGGCCACCCGGCGGGCGTCCTCCACGTCGGCCACCGAGCAGCACCCCGAGTCGGACTCGCCGCCCCAGAGCTTGAGGGTGACGCCCACCACGTCGTGGCCCTGCTCGACCAGGAGGGCGGCGGCGACCGACGAGTCGACCCCGCCCGACATGGCGACGAGCACCCGCATCAGGTGCCTCGGAGCCGGGCGACGGCCTCGGGCACGGCCGCCAGCGCCAGGTCGACGTCGTCGTCGGATGTGGTGGGGCCCAGGGTGAGGCGCAGCAACCCGAGGGCCCGCGCCGCGGGCACACCCATGGCCACCAGCACGTGCGACGGCTCCATGGCGCCGCTGGCGCACGCCGAGCCCGCGGAGGCGCACACGCCCGCGCCGTCGAGGAGCACGAGCAGCGCCTCCGACTCGACGCCGGCGAACGACAGATGGCAGTTTCCCGCCACCTTGGCCGCCCGGTCGCCGGTCTCGACGCTGTCGGGCACCGCGGCCAGGAGCCCGTCGGCCAGACGGTCGCGCAGGGCGCCCACCCGGGCCACCGTGTCGGCCCGCTCGGCCACGGTCGCGCGCATGGCCGCGGCCATGGCCGCGATGCCGGCCAAGTTGTGCGTCCCGCTGCGCCGCCCGCGCTCCTGGCCTCCGCCGTGGACGATCGGCGCCAGCTTCACGCCGTTGCGCACCACCAGCGCCCCCACCCCCTTGGGGCCGCCGAACTTGTGGGCGCTCACCGCCACCAGATCGGCGACGCCGGCCCGCGACGCCACGTCGAGCCACGGGAAGGCCTGGACGGCGTCAGTGTGGAGCACGGCGCCGGGTGCCCGTTCGCGCACCAGTTCGGCCACCTGCGCCAGGGGCTGCACCGTTCCCACCTCGTTGTTGGCCAGCATCACCGACACCACGGTCACGTCCGGGTCGAGCAACTCGCGCAGGTGGTCGAGGTCGACCACGCCCGACGCCGCCACCGGGGCCACCCGTCCGTCGAGGGCCGCGCAGGTGTGGAGGACGGCGTGGTGCTCGACGGCCGTGCTCACGACGGCGCCCGGGCTCACACCGTGGCGTCCGGTGACGGCCAGGTTGTCGGCCTCGGTGCCTCCGCCGGTGAACACCACCTCACCCGGTTCCGCGCCCAGGCACTCGGCCACCACGTCGCGTGCCTCCTCCAGGGCCTTGCTCGCCTCCCGGGCCACGGCGTGGGACCCCGAGGGGTTGCCGAAGCGGTGGAAGAGGAAGGGCAGCATGGCCTCGACGGCCTCAGGGTGCATCGGCGTGGTCGCGGCGTGGTCGAGGTACGCGGTCACGGCTCCAAGTTACCGGCCGGTAAGGTCCGGCGGATGAAGGGCGTGATCCTCGCGGGGGGCAGTGGCACGCGCCTGCACCCGCTCACCCGCATCACCAACAAGCACCTGCTGCCCATCTACGACCGGCCGATGATCAGCTACTCGATCGAGGCCCTGGTCAACGCCGGGGTCGCCGAGATCATGGTGGTCACCGGGGGCACCCACGCCGGTGAGTTCCTGCGCCTGCTCGGCAGCGGCCACGAGCACGGCATCGACCGCCTGGTCTACGCCTACCAGGAGCGCCCCGGCGGCATCGCCGAGGCCCTGAACCTGGCCCGGCAGTTCGTGGAGGACGACTCGCTCGTGGTGATGCTGGGCGACAACATCGTGGAGCACTCGCTGGCCCCCGCCGTCGCCAACTTCGAGGCCCAGAAGACCGGGGCGCGGGTGCTGCTCTCACGGGTGGAGGAGGCCTCGCACCTCCGCAACCTCGGCGTGCCCCGCTTCGACGAGGACGACCGCATCGCCCACATCGTGGAGAAGCCCTCCGATCCCCCCAGCCCCTTCGCCGTGACCGGGATCTACTTCTACGACTCCCAGGTCTTCGACGTGATCTCCACGCTGGAGCCGTCGGGTCGCGGCGAGCTGGAGATCACCGACGTGAACAACTGGTACGTGTCCGGTGGCCTCATGGAGTGGGAGGTGCTCGAGGGGTTCTGGGGCGACGCCGGCGAGTCGCTCGAAGACTACTACGCGGTGAACGACTTCGTCCGCGCCCACGGCGTCAACAACAAGCAGTAGTTCCCGCCGGCATGGACTACGACGAGGACAGGGCCGAGGGGTACGACCGGCGCCACGTCGCCCGTTTCGCCGAGGCCGAGGCCACCGCCGCCGTGCTGGCCGAGCTGGCGACCGCAGCCGCGGCCGACGGCACCCGCCCCGCCCGGGTCCTCGAGCTCGGCATCGGCACCGGCCGGCTGGCCCTGCCCCTCGCCGCCCGGGGCATCGAGGTCCACGGCATCGACGCCTCCGCGGCCATGGTCGCCCGCCTGCGGGAGAAGCCCGGCGGACAGGAGATCCCCGTGGTCGTGGGCGACTTCGCCGACGTGGGCTCGCTCGTGGCAGGCGGCTACGACCTGGCCTTCGTGGCCTTCAACTCGCTGTTCGAGCTGCCCGACCAGGCCACCCAGTGCCGCTGCGTGGCCGGGGCCGCCGGCCGCCTGGCCCTGGGCGGGCGGTTGGTGATCGAGGCCCTCGCCCCCGACCTCACCCGCGTCGAGCAGTCGATCACCGTGATCTCCCACGGCGACGACGAGGTCGTGCTGCAGGCCACCGACCACGACCCCATCGCTCAGGTCGTGCGGGGCCACGACGTCGTCCTCAGACCCGAGGGCGTGAAGCTCCTGCCGTGGTCCATCCGGTACGCGTCGGTGCCCGAGGTCGACCTCATGGCCCGCCTCGGAGGCCTAGAACTGGTTGAGCGGTGGGGAGGCTGGCAACGCGAGCCGTTCGTGGCCGCCAGCTCCCGCCACGTGTCGGTGTACGCCCGGTCGTGAGCATGTATCTCCGGGAGAAATCGTGACTCTCGTCTGGTGACCGAGTAGAAAACACACAACTACATCGCCTCGTGTTCGTCACGAACGGAGCGTCGCGACCTTACGGGGAGGGTGACGTGACGACCGGGAGACGTCGACGCGTGTACAGGCGGTACCGGCTGGGGGCGACTCTGGGCGTGTGCGCGGCAGTGGTGATGGCGTCCCAGGCGCCGGCGCAGGCCCTCCGCCTGCCGCCGCTGCCGATCCCACAGGGACTGAAGGGTCTCGTCGGGGGCGTGGTGGACACTGTCGGGAACGTAGGCGAGCAGGCCCTCGGCCTGGAGCCGGCCATGTTCGACCTGGCCAAGCTGAGGTTGCTGTCGACGACACCGGTGTGGACGCGGTTCGTGCACGGTTTCCCCCGATCGGTTGGCACCCGCACCACGACGGCCGGAGCGGACCCACTGGCGCGCGCCCGCGCCTTCCTGGCCTCCCACGCCGGCCTCTACTCTCTCGGGGCTCCCGGTACCGAGTTGGCGACCCTACAGGTCCGCCCCGCCGCCGGTCCCGGTGACCTCGACACGGTGGTGTTCCGCCAGCGGTACCTCGGGGTGCCGGTGGAGGACGCCCAACTCGTGGTGTCGCTGGCCGGGAACGAGGTCGTCGGCACCCACGGCGCGCTGCTGGTCGCCCCGGTGCTCGACGTCTCCCCCGGGGTGCCCCACCACGAGGCGGTGAGCGCGGCGGCGGCCGCCCTCGGGCTCCCCACCGAGGGTCGGGGCACGCCGATTCTCGTGGTGTTCGACCCGAGCCTGGCCGACGACACCCTGGAGCCACATCCGACCCTGGCCTGGCGGGTGCAGGTCGGAGGGCCCAACCCGACGAGGGCCTACGTCGACGCCCGCACCGGGGAGGTCCTCTCGTCGCACGGCACGGTGGAAGGCCACGACGGCTTCGACCTCGACCTCGAGGACGGAGCCGGGCTCGATACGGAAACCACCAGCTGCTACTGGTGGACGAACCAGGACGACCAGCTGGGCGACGAGGCCGGGGTCTATCCCGAGTTCGCCGGTGACCAGTCGGCGCAGCGTGCCTTCACGTTCCTCAGGCAGACGTACGCCTTCTACCACGACCAGCTGGACCTACACTCCTACGACGGCGACGACGCCCAGTTCGAGGCCTACGTCCACAGCGGAACGGCCGGGACGGCGAGCCACGATGGCGGCTGCGACGCCTTTCAGTTCACC
Source organism: Acidimicrobiales bacterium (assembly GCA_051004925.1). Taxonomy (GTDB): domain Bacteria; phylum Actinomycetota; class Acidimicrobiia; order Acidimicrobiales; family AC-14; genus DATAQC01. Next base: position 10,743 of record JBPCJV010000149.1, read on the forward strand.
GACGGCTCGGAGCGCTTCGACATCGTGGTCCACGAGGTGAACCACGCCGTAATCGACGAGACGTCCAGCCTGGTGTACCGAGACCAGCCCGGGGCGCTCGACGAGAGCTACGCCGATGTGATGGCCAGCATCGCCGACGGGAACTGGACGATCGGCGAGGACATGGTGAACGGGCCGTTCCGCAACCTCGCCCGACCCCCGGACTTCGTCGACCAGTTCGGCTGGCCCGATCCGGACAACATGGGCGCCTACAACTCCACGAAAGCCGACAATGGTGGTGTCCACTCCAACAGTGGCATCTTCAACAAGGCGGCGTACCTCCTCGCCGAGGGTGGCGAACATCGAGGCGTACAGGTCGGGGCCAGCGGCACGGAGAAGCTGCGCGCCCTCGCGTACTCGGTCATGCGCAGCCTGCCCACTGCCGCCAACTTTGTGATGGCCCGGGACACGTCGGTCATGTTCGCCAAGTACTTCGCCTCGGCGGGCGCGTTCGACGAAGCCGACGTCTGCAACGTACGCAACGCCTACGGCTCCGTAGGCGTCGGAAGCGGGGACGCCGACTGCGACGGCGTGGAGGACGCCGGCGTGCCGGACAACGATGCCGACGGAGCCTTCGACGGTGACGACAACTGCCCGTTCCTGTTCAACTCGACGCAGAAGGACACCGACGCCGACGGCCAGGGCGACGTCTGCGACCTCGACGACGACGAGGACGGCGTAGGTGATACCGCCGACAACTGTCCGAGGGTTCCGAACAACAACCAGAAGAACTCCGACGCCAAGCCGGCGGGTGACGCCTGTCAGGACTCCGACAGTGACACTGTGATGGACACCAGCGACAATTGTGTCACCACGTCGAACGCCTCCCAGGTCGACATGGACGGTGACGGCATGGGCGATGCATGCGATCCCGACCTGGATGGCGACGGGACCGTCAACAACCAGGACAACTGCCTCAAGGCGCCCAACCCCGACCAGGCCGACACCGACGCGGGCGGCATCGGCGATGCCTGCGATCCCCAGCCGGACGATCCGCTCAACGACTACCTGGTTCAGGCGAACCGGGAGATGGGCCGCATCTCGGTGAGCCGTGCGACACCTGGCATCGCCCGGATCCCCATCGAGCTCTGCGCCGCCGGATGCCCTGACGACATCGCCTCACCGGACTACCGGGTCGAGGTGAAGCTGGCGGGGGTGAGCGACGCCGTACGCACCTGGGTCAGCGACAGCAAGGGCGACTTCCTGGCCGAGATCGAATGGGACGATACGACGACGGGCTCTCGGTTGGCCGAGTTCCGACCGACGGGCGACGAGCGTTACGTCCTCAATCTCGCCTTCGACCCCGGCCAGGCCGAGGGAACCGAGACCATCGAGGTCCAGGTGCGAACGTCCTGACGCACGTCGGAGTCCGACAGAGGAATGTCAACTCGTCCCCCTAGGCTGTCGGCCATCTCCCACATCCGGGTCAGCACCTTCATCCGCGCCCCGCGCCTCGTCGTGTGGCGGACCGTGCGCGACATCGGATCGCACGTGCGGTGGATGCACGACGCCGACACCATCCGCATCACCTCGGCGCGCGCCACCGGGCTGGGCACCGCCTTCGAGTGCGCGACACGGGTAGGACCGCTGCGCCTGCGCGACACGATGGAGGTGGTCGAGTGGAAGGAGCGGCGCACGATCGGCATCCGCCAAACCGGTCTGGTGCAGGGCCGCGGCCGCTTCACCCTCCGCCTGCGCCCCGGCGGCACCCTGTTCACCTGGGACGAGCGCCTGCAGTTCCCGTGGTGGATGGGCGGACGCCTGGCCGGCGTGGTGGCCCGGCCCGTGCTGCGCTCCATCTGGAAGCGCAACCTGGCCACCCTGAAGGAGCTGGTCGAATCAGGCTCCGCCACTTCCCCCTGAGACCAACCAGACGACCGCCAGGGGCGGCAGGTCGAGCATCACCGACTGCTCCAGGCCGTGCCACGGGACGGGCTCGGCGGTGCGGTCGTCTACCGTGTCGGGGCCGACGCCTCCGAAGGCCGACGACGACGTGTCGAGCACCTGCTCCCACGTGCCGGGCCGGGGGACGCCGATGCGGTAGCCGCCCTGGTGGGCGGCCGACAGGTTGGCGATGCACACGAGGATCCGCGAGCCGTCGGCGCTGAACCGGGCGAACGACAGCACGTTGTGGTCGGCGTCGTTGGCGTCGATCCACCGGAAGCCGGCCGGCTCGTACTGGCGCTCGTAGATGGCCGGCTCGGACCGGGCCACCGCGTTGAGCCGGCGCACCAGGGTCTGCACTCCGGCGTGGCCGGGAGCGTCGAGCAGGTGCCAGTCGATGCTGCGGTCGTGCGACCACTCCCGCTCCTGGGCCAGCTCGCCGCCCATGAACAGCAGACGGCTGCCCGGGTGCGCCCACATCCAGCCGAACAGGGCCCGGAGGTTGGCCAGCTTCGACCAGCCGTCACCGGGCATCTTGGCCACGAGGGAGCCCTTGCCGTGCACGACCTCGTCGTGGGACAGCGGCAGGACGAAGTTCTCGGAGAAGGCGTAGAGCAACCCGAACGTGAGCTGCGAGTGGTGGTGACGGCGGTGCACCGGGTCCTTGGAGAAGTACTGCAGCGTGTCGTGCATCCAGCCCATGTTCCACTTGAACCCGAAGCCGAGGCCGCCCACGTAGACGGGCTTCGACACGCCCGGCCACGACGTCGATTCCTCGGCCACCATCATCACGCCGGGGTGCTCGCCGTAGACGACCATGTTGAACTGCTTCAGGAACTCGACGGCCTCGAGGTTCTCACGGCCGCCGAACTCGTTCGGCACCCACTGGCCCTCCTCGCGGGAGTAGTCGAGGTAGAGCATCGACGCCACCGCGTCGACCCGCAGGCCGTCGATGTGGAACTCCTCGATCCAAAACAGGGCGTTGGCGATCAGGAAGTTGCTCACCTCGTGGCGCCCGAAGTTGAACACGAGCGTCCCCCAGTCGGGGTGCTCGCCCTGGCGCGGGTCGGCGTGCTCGTACAGGGCGGTGCCGTCGAAGCGGGCGAGGGCGAACTCGTCCTTGGGGAAATGCGCCGGGACCCAGTCGATGATGACGCCGATGCCCTTGGCGTGCAGGGCGTCGACGAGCACCTTGAAGTCGTCGGGGGGCCCGAAGCGGGCGCTCGGCGCGTAGTAGGCGCTGACCTGGTACCCCCACGAGCCGGTGAACGGGTGCTCGGCCACCGGCATCATCTCGACGTGGGTGAACCCCAGCTCGGCCACGTAGTCGGGCAGTTGCTCGGCCAGCTCCCGGTAGGAGAGCGGCCGGTCGTCGTCCTCTGGTACCCGCCGCCACGATCCCAGGTGCATCTCGTACACCGACATGGGCTCGGTCAGGTGGTCGGCGGCCGCCCGGCGGGCCAGCCACTCGTCGTCGGTCCACCGGTGGGCGGTGGTGGTGACCACGCTGGCCGTGGCGGGAGGGGCCTCGGTGGCGAAGGCGAAGGGATCGGCCTTGAGGGTGATGGCGCCCTCGGCGGTGAGGATCTCGTACTTGTAACGGGTGCCGGGGGCCACGTCGGGCACGAACAGCTCCCACACCCCCGAACTGCCGAGCACCCGCATGGGACAGAGACGGCCGTCCCACGAGTTGAAGTCACCCACCACCCGGACGCTGCGGGCACTCGGAGCCCACACCGCGAAGGCCGTGCCGTCGACGCCCTGGTGCTCCCGTGTATGGGCGCCGAAGTGGTGCCACAGGGCGCGATGGCGGCCCTCACCGAACAGGTGGAGGTCGAGGTCGCCGAGGGTGGGCCAGAACCGGTACGGGTCGTCGACGGTGAACGACTGCCCCCCCGGATAGACCACCTCGAAGCGGTAGGGGCCGATGTCGTCACCCTC
>JBPCJV010000150.1:0-4010 GCA_051004925.1 Acidimicrobiales bacterium
CACGCCGAGATGGGAACCGCCGGCACCGCCTACCCGTCGGCCGGCGCACTGGTGGAGCTGGCCCATCCCCGGGCCGTGCGCGAGGAGTTCGTGCAGCCGTGGGAGCTCGAGCCCATGTACCTGCGGAAGTCCGACGCCGAGATCAACTGGGAGCGGCGCACCCCGCCCGACTGGGCGGTGGCCGGCTGATGGCCCAGACCGAGCGCGACCGCCGGCGCGACGCCGACCTGGTGGTGCACCTGGTGCCGATGCGTCGGCGCCACCTGCGGGCGGTGCTGCGGATCGAGGCCCAGGTCTATCCGCGGCCGTGGTCGCTGGGCCTGTTCGTCAGCGAGCTGGCCCTGCGCGGCAGCCGGGCCTACTGGGTCGCCCGGGTGGACGGCAACGTCGTCGGATACTGCGGACTGATGGTGAGCGTCGACGACGGCCACGTGACAACCCTGGCCTTCGACCCGGCTTGGCACCGGCGGACGATCGGCTCACGGCTGCTGCTCACCCTGGCCCGCGAGGCCGTGGCGCGAGGGGCGACGGGCCTCACCCTCGAGGTCAGGATGGGCAATCAGGGGGCCCAGGAGCTGTACCGCCACTTCGGCTTCCGCCCCGCCGGAGTGAGGAAGAACTACTACGTGGAGACCAACGAGGACGCACTCGTGATGTGGGCCGTCGACGTCGACAAGGCCGAGTACTCCCAACGCCTCGACGAGATCGAGCGCGACCTGCCCGGCGCCACCCTCGTGGAGGAGCCCCCCCGATGAGTGTCCCGACCACGACCGACCGCGTCACCCGGCCCGACGGCGAGCCGTTCTACGTGCTCGGCATCGAGACGTCGTGTGACGAGACCGCGGCGGCCGTCGTGGCCGACGGCTCGACGGTGATCTCCTCGGTCGTCTCCAGCCAGGTCGACCTGCACGCCCGCTACGGGGGCGTGGTGCCCGAGATCGCCAGCCGGGCCCACGTGCGCCTTCTCACCCCAGCGGTGGCCGAAGCCCTGGTGGAGGCCGGCCTGGACGGGTCCAGGGTCGACGCCGTCGCCGTCACCGTCGGCCCCGGGCTGGCCAGCGCCCTCCTCGTGGGCGTGAGTGTGGCCAAGAGCCTGGCCCTGGTGTGGGACGTGCCGTTCGTCGGCGTGAACCACATGGAGGGGCACCTCTACGCGTGCTTCCTCCACGAGCCCGACCTCGAGCTGCCCGCCGTCGCCCTGCTCGTGTCGGGCGGCCACACCATGCTCGTCCTCATGGAGGACCACGGCCGGTACCGCCTGCTCGGCTCCACCGTCGCCGACGCCGTGGGCGAGGCCTTCGACAAGGTGGCCCGGTTCCTCGGCCTGGGCTACCCCGGGGGGCCCGCCATCGACCGCATCGCCACCGTCGGCGACCCCGGGGCGGTGGCCTTCCCCCGCGCCATGGAGCGCGAGGGCTACAACTTCTCCTTCAGCGGGCTCAAGACCTCGGTCACGCGCTACGCCAAGGCCCATCCCGACGCCGAGGTGGCCGACCTGGCCGCCTCCTTCCAACACGCGGCCGTCGAGGTGCTCGTCACCAAGGCCCGACGGGCCGTCGCCGACACGGGCGCCCGGTCGCTGTGCATCGGTGGCGGGGTGGCGTCCAACTCGTTGCTGCGCCTGCGGGTGGCCGAGGCCTGCGAGGAGGACGGGGTGGCCGCGGTGATACCCAGCCCCGCGCTGTGCACCGACAACGCGGCCATGGTGGCCGCCGCCGGCTGGCGCCGCCTGCGGGCCGACGGCCCCACTGCCCTCGAGGTCGGCGTTTCGCCTTCACTCGCTCTGGCCGGCCCGCCCGTTTGAACATCGCTGGAGGGCTGCTATCGTTAGCACTCTTACACGGAGAGTGCTAACGGAGGTCTACACCCGCAATGAACCTCAAGCCCCTCGAAGACCGCATCGTCGTCCGCCCCAGCGAGGCTGAAGAGACCACGATCAGCGGCATCGTCATCCCCGACACGGCCAAGGAGAAGCCCCAGCAGGGTGAAGTCCTTGCCGTAGGCCCAGGCCGCCGGTCCGAGCAGACAGGCGACGTGATCCCCATCGACGTCAAGGTCGGCGACGTCGTCGTCTACAGCAAGTACGGCGGCACCGAGATCAGCGTCGACGGCGAGGATCTGCTGATCCTCAACGGCCGCGACGTCCTCGCCATCACCAAGAAGTAGCGGATGGCCAAGGAGCTCAAGTTCGACGACGATGCCCGGCAGGCACTTGAAGCCGGCATCAACACCATGGCCAACTGCGTCCGGGTCACCCTCGGGCCCCGAGGCCGCAACGTCGTCATCGAGAAGAAGTTCGGCGTACCCACGATCACCAACGACGGTGTCACCATCGCCAAGGAGATCGAGCTCGAGGACCCCTTCGAGAACATGGGTGCCCAGGCCCTGAAGGAACTGGCCACCAAGACCAACGACGTGGCCGGCGACGGCACCACGACCGCCACCGTGCTCGCCCAGGCACTCGTGCACGAGGGCATGCGCAACGTGGCGGCCGGGGCCAACCCCATGGCCCTCAAGCGGGGCATCGACGCAGCCGTCGACGCCGCTGTCGCGTCGATCGCCAAGCTGGCCAAGGATGTCGACGACCGCGCCGAGATCGCCCACGTGGCGTCCATCTCGGCCGCCGACCGCGCCATCGGCGAGATCATCGCCGACGCCATCGACGAGGTGGGCAAGGACGGCGTCGTCTCCGTCGAGGAGTCGAACACCTTCGGCATGGAGCTCGAGTTCGCCGAGGGCATGCAGTTCGACAAGGGCTATCTTTCGCCGCACCTCGTCACCGACGCCGAGCGCCAGGAAGCGGTCCTCGAGGACCCCTACATCCTGCTGTCGAACCAGAAGATCAGCGCCGTGCACGACCTTCTGCCCGTGCTCGAGAAGGTCATGGAGACGAACAAGCCCCTGCTCATCGTGGCCGAGGACGTCGAGGGCGAGGCGCTGGCCACGCTGGTGGTCAACAAGCTGCGTGGCACCTTCACGGCTGTGGCCGTCAAGGCCCCGGGCTTCGGTGAGCGCCGTCGCTCGACGTTGGGCGACATCGGCATCCTCACGGGCGGCGAAGTCGTGTCGCCGGAGTTGGGCCTCAAGCTCGACAGCATCACGCTCGACCAGCTCGGACGGGCGCGCAAGGTCACGGTCACCAAGGACGACACGACCATCATCGATGGCGCGGGCGACCCGAAGGTGGTCAAGGACCAGGTCACCCAGATCCGGGCCCAGATCGAAGACGCCCACTCCGACTGGGACCGCGAGAAGCTCCAGGAGCGTCTGGCCAAGATCTCCGGCGGTGTCGCCCTCATCCGGGTCGGCGCGGCCACCGAGGTCGAGCTCAAGGAGAAGAAGCACCGCATCGAGGACGCGGTGTCGGCCACCAAGGCGGCCATCGAGGAGGGCATCGTCCCCGGCGGCGGTACCGCCCTGCTGCGGGCCCGCAAGGCCGTCGACAAGATCAAGAACACCGGCGACGAGGCCACGGGCACGGCCATTGTGCGCAAGGCCCTCGAGTCGCCCCGGCGCTGGATCGCCCATAACTCCGGCCACGAGGGCTCGCGGATCATCCGCCAGGTCGAGGCCGAGAAGGGCGCCGTGGGCTTCAACGCCATCACCGGCGGCTTCGAGGACCTGCTCAAGGCGGGCGTGGTCGACCCCGCCAAGGTCACGCGCTCGGCGCTCCAGCACGCGGCGTCGGTGGCGGCCATGCTGCTCACCACCAAGACCCTGGTGGCCGACAAGGTCTACGAGCCCATCCTCCCGGCTCCCGTGCCGGGTCGCAACGACACCAACATGAGCTTCATGTAGGAACCGCTTCACCGAGTAGCGAACCGCCCGGCCATGTGCCGGGCGGTTGCGCGGTACGCCTGGCATCGGACCCGAGCGCGTCGTCATCCGCCACTCGGTCCCGGGGGGTCGATCATCCCTTTCGACCCGCCGGTTATCGGTTGCGTTTGAGGTGTCATCTCACCGCTGCTGGCCAACATCTACCTCCACCGCCTTGATGCACAGGTTCGAGC
>JBPCJV010000151.1:0-2970 GCA_051004925.1 Acidimicrobiales bacterium
GCGCCAACCTGGTGCTCGACCTCGACGAGACCGCCGGCCTGTCCGCCGTGGGCGTGTATCCATGAGTGTCACCGCGGCCGAGGGGTTTGTGGCCGCCGGGGTGCCCTGCGGCGTCAAGGTCGACCCCGCCGCCCTCGACCTGGCCCTGGTGGCCACCGACGACGCCGTGGCCGTCACCGCCGCCGCCGTGTTCACCGTCAACCGGGCGCCGGCGGCGCCGGTCGAGGTCTCGCGCGCCCACCTGGCGGCCACCAACGGCCGGGCCGCGGCGGTGATCCTCAACAGCGGCAACGCCAACGCCGCTACCGGCTCGGACGGCCGCCAGCACGCCGAGCGTACGTGCGCCCTGGTGGGCGAGGCCATCGGCTGCGCTCCCGAGGAGGTGTTGGTGTGCTCCACCGGGCTCATCGGCATACCCCTGCCGGTGGCCGCCGTGGCGTCGGGCGTGGGACCGCTCGCCGAGGCCCGCTCGTCCGACTCCGGTGCCGCGGCGGCGGCCGCCGAGGCCATCCTCACCACCGACACCGTGGCCAAGCAGGTCGTCGTGACCCGGCCCGGTTTCACCATCGGGGGCATGGCCAAGGGGGCGGCCATGCTCGCCCCCGACATGGCCACCATGCTGGCCGTGCTCACCACCGACGCGGCCGTCGGGCCTGCCGACCTGGCCGCGGCCCTGAGCGTGGCCGTGGCCCACTCGTTCAACGACCTCACCGTCGACGGGGCCACGTCGACCAACGACACGGTGATGGTGCTGGCCAGCGGCCGGGGGGAGGCGCCCTCCGGCACCGTCTTCCGCGACGCCCTGGTCGAGGCGTGCGCCGGCCTGGCCGCCCAGATGGCCGACGACGCCGAGGGGGCGACCAAGGTGGTCACCGTGCACGTCCGGGGCGCGGCGTCGCCCGAGGATGCCCGTCGGGCCGCTCGCAAGGTGGCCGAGAGCCAGCTGGTGAAGTGCTCGCTCTACGGCGGCGACCCCTATTGGGGCCGGATCGTCAGCGAACTGGGCAGCGCCGGGGTCACGTTCGACGCCGACCTGGTGTCGGTGGCCTACGGCGGCGTGGTGGTCTGCGCCGGCGGGGCGGCCGCGGCCCACGACGCCGCGGCGGTGGCCGCCCATATGGGCGAACGCCGCCTGGAGATCACGGCCGACCTGGGCCTCGGCTCCGGCGAGGCCACCCTGCTCACCAACGACCTCACCCCCGGGTACATCGACGAGAACATGCGGACGTCGTGAACGACGCCGAGTTCGGTACCCGCCGGCTGGCGCCCGCCGACAAGGCCGCGGTGCTGGCCGAGGCCCTGCCCTACATCCGTCGGTTCTGGGGCAAGACCGTGGTCGTGAAGTACGGGGGGTCGGCCATGGCCGACCCCGAGCTGGCCGCCCTGTTCGCCCAGGACATCGTGCTGATGCGCTCGGTGGGCATGCGTCCGGTGGTCGTCCACGGCGGTGGGCCCCAGATCGGCCACTTCATGACCCGCCTGGGCATGAAGCCGGAGTTCGTCGACGGCCTCCGGGTCACCGATGCCGACACCCTCGACGTGGCCCGCATGGTGCTGGTCGGCAGGGTCAACCGCGACATCGTGTCGGCCGTCAACGTGCACGATCCGCTGGCCGTGGGCCTGTCGGGTGAGGACGCCGGTCTCATCAACGCCAGCGCCCGTTCGCCGGAGCTGGGGTTCGTGGGCGACGTGGTGGGCGTCAACCCCCAGATCATCGAACGGCTGCTGGCCGAGGAGCTCATCCCTGTCGTCGCGACCATCGGCAGCGACACCGAGGGCCAGGCCTACAACGTCAACGCCGACACCGCGGCGGGCGCCATCGCAGCCGCCCTGGGCGCGGAGAAGCTCGTGTACCTGACCGACGTGGCCGGGCTCCTGGCCGACGTGGCCGACCCGAGCAGCCTCGTCACCCAGATCACGGTGGAGGAGCTGGAGGCCCTGGTCTCCTCCGGCAGCCTCACGGGCGGGATGATCCCGAAGATCCGGTCGTGCATCCGGGCCCTGCGCGGCGGGGTGGGCCACGCCCACATCCTCGACGGGCGGGTGCCCCATGCCCTGCTGCTCGAGGTCTTCACCCGCCGGGGCGTGGGCACCATGGTGAACGCATGACTACGGGCGGGACGACCCTGCCGTCTCCGCTCATGCCCACGTACCCGCCGCCGCCGGTCGTGTTCGTGCGGGGCGAGGGCAGCCGGCTCTGGGACGACGCCGGCAGGTCGTACCTCGATTTCGTCGGGGGAGTGGCGGTCACGTCGCTCGGCCACTGCCACCCGGCCGTCGCCGACGCCCTGTCCGTGCAGGCCCGGACGCTCCTTCACGTGTCCAACCTCTACGGCACGACGGTCGGGCCCGAGGTGGCCATCACCCTCGACCGCCTGATCGGCGGCGGAGGACGGGTGTTCTTCGCCAACTCCGGGGCCGAGGCCAACGAGTGCGCCATCAAGCTGGCCCGCAAGTGGGGCGGCCACGGGCGCTACGCGGTGGTGAGCGCCTACGGCTCTTTCCACGGCCGGACCCTGGCCACCCTGCACGCCACCGGCCAGCCGTCGAAGCACGAGGCCTTCCAGCCCCTTCCCGAAGGCTTCCGCCACGTGGCCTGGGGCGATGCCGATGCCCTGGCCGCGGCCATCGACCCCACCGTCGCCGCCGTGCTCGTCGAGACCGTCCAGGGGGAGGGCGGCGTACACCCGCTGCCTCCCGGCTATCTGGCCGCGGCCCGAGGGCTGTGCGACGAGCACGGCCTGCTCCTCATCGTCGACGAGGTGCAGACCGGCCTCGGCCGCACCGGGCACTGGTTCGGCTTCTCCCACGAAGGAGTCCGCCCCGACGTGGTCACCATGGCCAAGGCCCTCGGCAACGGGGTGCCCATCGGCGCCTGCTGGGCACGGAACGAGGTGGCCGAGGCCTTCGCCCCCGGCAACCACGCCACCCCCCTCAGCAGCCCGCAACTAGCAGACAAAACCGCCCGTG
>JBPCJV010000152.1:0-3825 GCA_051004925.1 Acidimicrobiales bacterium
GCCTCCCGAGAGGGCCTTGATCCGCTTGCCCGATACGTCGGTCAGTCCGACCAGGCCCAGGACCCGACGGACCTCGTCGTGGCGAGCCCGCCGGTCGGCCATCTCCTGGAGGATGGCGACGTAGTCCACGAACCCGAAGGCGGTGAAGTTCCGGTGGTAGCCGGGCTCCTGGGGCACGTAGCCCAACCGCCGACGGACGGCGAGCCGCCCGGGGGCCTCGCCCGGGTCGTGGCCCAGGAGGCGGAGGTGGCCGTCGTCGGGCGCCAGCACCGTTGCCAGCATCCGCATGAGGGTGGTCTTGCCGGCCCCGTTCGGGCCGAGCAGGCCGGTGACGCCGCGCTCGGCGACAAGGTCGACCCGAGCCACCGCCCGGGTCCGCCCATAGGACTTGTCGACGCCCCTCAAGGTGACGGTCGGGCTCATAGCTGGCTCCTGATCTCGAAGGAGTCCCGTCGCTGGGCGACGAGGACGGCGGATGCGAAGGCGACGATCGCCAGCGCCAGCTGGCCACTCGAACCGAAGGCGGACAGCAGGTCGCGAGTCTCGAGTGCGCTGGCAAGGACGACTGCCACCCAGGTGACTGCGACGGCGATTGCTGCGCGTTCCGGACTGGTGTAGGTGGACAGGGCCAGGCTGGCGAGCGTGAGGGCGAAGGCGGGCAGCACCCATGCGGCGGCCATCCACGACAACGCCGGAAGGGCGAGGCAGGCGGCGGCCGCCACTGCGAGCGTGGTGGCGAACACGGCCGAGGCCCGGACGAGGAGGAGGCGGAAACCACCTCCGGGTGCGGCAGCCGTGATCTCCCACGTGGGGTCGAGCTCGCGGCCGAAGGCGGCGGCCACACCGGCCACCGGGAGCAGGGGGGCCACGATCAGGAACACGACCAGTCCACGTTCGGTGCCGCCCTGGGCGGCCAGCGTGGCGAACCCCAGGGCGACGACGACCGCCATCAGCCACGATGCCTGGAGGGACGGAGTTGCGGCCAGCAACCTGGCGGTGTCGGCCCGCACTCCCATCCGCCGCACAATCCGCTCGACCACGGTCGCGCGGGGTGATTCCACAGTGTCGACGATCTCCACCCATGCCGCGTCGAGCCGCGTCTGGTCGGCGACGCCGGCTACCTGCTCCCGACAGTGGGCGCACGTCACCAGGTGGGCCTCGATCGACACGGCCCGGGTGGCGTCAATGGTGTCCGCCGCGTAGCGGGCGATGTCGCCCGGATCGGCATGCCACATCTCGCTCATATCAGTCCCTCCCGCAGCAGCGGTTTCGCCCGCATCATCCGGGTCTTGACCGTCCCCGCCGGTATCCCGAGGAGGCGGCCCGCCTCCCGGGTCGTGAGGCCGTCGAGCACCGTGGCCTGCACCACCGCTCGAAGCTCGGGCGACAATCGGTCGAGGGCGCCGGCCAGATCTCCGTGCTGCACGCCCAACAGAACCTGCTCCTCCGCCGAAGACGACGACGCGTCGTTCGGGTCGAGCTGGTGAAGAGCCGCCGGACAGCGCCGGAGCTGGTCGATCAGCCGACGGATGGCGATGCCCCACAACCAGGCCGCCACCTCGCCCGAGGCCTTGTAGGAGCCAGGCTTGCGCCAGACCGCGACGAAGGTGTCCTGCAGGGCCTGGTCGACGATGTCCGGGTCAGCGCAGCGCCGGGAGAGGCGGGCCAGCAGCCACGGCGAGTGGCGGCGGTAGAGTTCCGCCAGAGCAAAGCGGTCGTCCACGGCCAGCTCGCGGAGCAGTTCGGGGTCGCTCCGTTCGTCGACGGTGGCCATGGTCACGCTCCCCCTGTCGCAGGATGGGTGGGAAGCGGTTCACCCGACCGGTTGTGTGAACCGGTTGGGGGATCTCCGACGACAGGCACATCACATCCGATGAAGGGGAGCCTGACATGAAGATCCGGATTGTTGCCGTGGCCACCGTGGCCGTTGCCCTGCTGGCCGCGTGCGGGGACGACGACACGCGCTCTTCGACGCCGGGCACGACCACCGCGCCGGCGGCCTCCACGACCCCGTCACTGTCAATCGTGGCTCCGGCTCCGGGGACGGCGGTAAAAGGCAACGTCGTGACCTTGGACCTTCAGAGCACGGGCCTGTCGATCGTCAAGGCCGACGGTGACACGTCCGGCCGGTCCGGTCATTACCACGTCTTCATCGACCGCGACCCGGTCGCGGCGGGCGCCGTCATCCCCGTAGAAGCGGGTGTGGTGCACACAACCGACGACCCCGTCGTCCTCAGCGGCCTCGGGATCGCCTCCCACCGTTTGGCGGTCGTTGTGGGCGACGGCACCCACGCCCGCTTGGGTACGGCCATGGCCGAGACGACGGTCACCGTGGAGGGACCGTCGATCGACGCCTCCGCGCCGGCCACCTCAGCCACCGGCCAGCCGGTCGTGCTCACGGTCAAGGTCGAGGGCCTCAGGCTGGTCAAGGCCGACGGTGACACGTCCGGGGCCACCGGTCACCTGCACGTCTTCATCGACCGCGACCCCACGGCCGCCGGCCAGCCCATCCCGGTAGAGCCCGGCATCATCCACACTGCCGAGACCACGATCTCGGTCCCAGACCTCGCTCCTGGCGCCCACACGCTCTGGGTCGTGGCCGGCGACGGCACCCACGCTCCCCTCGACCCCCGGGTCATGGACAAGGTGACGATCACCGTCGGCTGAGGCAGCCGCCCCGATCGCACAGGCATAGAGATGCCGGTATGCCGATGTCGGGACTGTTGCCGGCGGCGCTACCGCTTCCGTGGGACCGGCGATGGCTTGAGCGCACATCAGGCAGGCGGAGGCGTCAGGTCAAACCGTAACGGACCTGTGCGGCTTGTCGAACGCCGATTCCGATTCCGTGCCGTCCCAGGTCAGTAAGACTCCACCAGGTACGGGGAGACGAGGCCAAAGTATGCCGCCTTCGTCTCGGCGGGGAGGTCCTTCCAGCCGGTCACCGTGCCGCGACAGCCCGTCGATCCGCAACAGCAGCGCCCCGGAAAGTGCTCGACCGAGTAGTTCCGCATGGCGTAGTCGAAGGTGATCTCCGTGCCGGGGGCGATGGGCTCGCGGGCGACGAGATCGGGGGCTCCCGAGGCGTTCACTCGGACACCGCAGTTGGGGCTACACGAGTGATTGACCTTCGCGTTCAGCCCTCCAAGCTGCACGAACTCCTCAGGGCCGACCTGCGTGGCGTGCGAGTGGTTTCTGTCGATGCGCCCCTCGATGACACCGACCATCACAATCTCTCCGACCTTGGACCATCGGGTGGCGAACACGCCCTGACCCTTGTCGGCCGTCGTCCGCAACTCGTACCCGACGCCCATCGGAGGCACCTTTCGCTCGTCTTGCATCCTCCCACCAAACCGCCCTTCGTGCGAACACCGAAGGGTGCCCTGGCCCGACCACATCTCTGACATCGGCCGCTACGGACAACGAGCAGCCAGATGACGACACCGACGACGATGAAGAGGCCGGTGGAACCCCGATTGCACCCCGAGCGCCCCTCGGCGTTCCGTCCCTGACTCCTGACCGGACCTCCCACCCGTTCCGGCCAATCCGTCTGTTCGACGAACGCGTCGCCGCCGCACCGCCGTTGGGCCGACCCCGCTCCGGGACGTGGATGCGCTTGGGACCCCGCTGAGGAGGCCCAGGCGGCCCTGGGAACGGCAAACGGTCGGCAGGGGGGCGTTTGCCCGTCTCGATCGCCCTGCCCTGGCCAGACCGCTGGTCCGACTGCACATCCCGGCGTGCCCCATCCCCGCCGGTTGTCACACGCCATTGGGAGACTTGGAGACATGACCACCACTGCACTCGAAAGCACCTGGGCGACCCCGCGAC
>JBPCJV010000153.1:0-11279 GCA_051004925.1 Acidimicrobiales bacterium
TCCCAGGCCATCCGCCGCACCCGTGCCGGCCTGAAGGACCCCAAGCGCCCGAGCGGCTCGTTCATCTTTCTGGGCCCGTCGGGAGTGGGCAAGACCGAGCTGGCCAAGACGCTGGCCGAGTTCCTCTTCGGCGACGAGAGCCACCTCATCCAGCTCGACATGAGCGAGTACATGGAGAAGCACACGGTGAGCCGTCTGGTGGGTTCGCCCCCGGGCTACGTGGGCTACGAGGAGGGTGGCCAGCTCACCGAGGCCGTGCGCCGCAAGCCGTTCTCGGTCGTGCTGTTCGACGAGATCGAAAAGGCCCACCCCGACGTGTTCAACGCCCTGCTCCAGATCCTGGAGGACGGTCGCCTCACCGACGCCCAGGGCCGCACCGTCGACTTCAAGAACACGGTCATCATCATGACCTCCAACCTCGGCACCGCGGATCTGCGCAAGGCGGCCATCGGCTTCCAGAAGTCGAGCCACGCCGTCACCTACGAGAAGATGAAGGACAAGGTGAACGAGGCCCTCAAGGCGCACTTCCGGCCTGAGTTCCTGAACCGCATCGACGAGACGATCGTGTTCCACGAGCTCACCCGTGAGGAGGTGACCGAGATCGTCGACCACATGATCCAGCGGGTCACCGGCCAGCTCTTGAGCCAGGGCCTCACGCTGGAGCTCACGGCGGCGTCCAAGGACGTCCTGGCCCAGAAGGGCTACGACCCCACCCTGGGTGCCCGCCCCCTGCGCCGCGCCATCCAGCGCGAGGTGGAGGACCCGCTCTCGGAGCGCATCCTGTGGAAGGAGTTCCGGGCCGGCGAGACCATCATCGTCGACGCCGAGGACGACAAGATCGTCTTCCGCTCCGTCGAGAGCATCGAGCCCCCACCTGTGGAGCTGGCCGAGACGGGCCCCACCGAGTAGAGGGGCTCCACAACCGAATAGCGTGCGCCGGATGTCTC
The DNA here is from genome assembly GCA_051004925.1 of Acidimicrobiales bacterium. Lineage (GTDB taxonomy): Bacteria > Actinomycetota > Acidimicrobiia > Acidimicrobiales > AC-14 > DATAQC01. The sequence continues at coordinate 948 of JBPCJV010000153.1, forward strand.
GGCCGCGCCTGTTGATCGCCTCCCTCCTGCTGATCCTGGCCGCGGGCGCGTGCCAGGTCAGGATCACCGGCGGGGTCGACATGGAGCCCGACGGGAGCGGCACGGTGCGGGCGGGCGTGGGCCTCGACGCCGAGGCCCTCAGGGTGGTGGGCGACATCGCCTCGGTGCTCCAGGTCGACGACCTGCGCGCCGGCGGCTGGAAGATCGACGGCCCCCGCGAGGAGGACGACGGCCTCACCTGGGTGCGGGCGTCGCGCCAGGTCGCCGACACCGAGGAGGCCGAGGCCGCCCTGGCCGCGCTGAGCGGGCCGGGCGGGCCGTTCCGCGACCTCACGATCAGCCGGTCCCAGACCCTCGTGCACAACCGAACCAGGCTCACCGGCACCGTCGACCTCACGGGCGGGCTCACCGGCCTGAGCGACGCCGACTTCCTGGCGAAGGTGGGCGACGGCTTGCCGCTCGACGTCGACGGCCTGCGTGAGGAGTTCGGCGCCGACCTCGACCGGGTCGTGCAGGTGCAGTTCGAGGCGGCACTTCCGGGGTCGGAGAGCGGCAACACCGAGGATCGGGACGGAGACCGCCTGGTGTGGCGAGCGCCGATGGGGGCCAGCCTCCCCATCGAGGCCGACTCCCAGGCGCTGAACCTCATCCCGCTGGCCGTGCTGGCCGTAGTGCTGCTGGCCGCCACGGGGCTCGGCACCGGCTGGTTCCTGCTGCGCCGCCGCCGCTGAAAACCGCGACGGGCGCGGCCGGTCCCGTGCCAGGCTGGCGCCATGACCGATACGGCCATCCGCGTCGAGGGGCTGACCAAGCGGTTCGGGTCCGTGGTCGCCCTGGGTGGCATCGATTTCGATGTTCCGACGGGGAGCGTGTTCGGGCTGCTCGGCCCCAACGGGGCGGGCAAGACCACGGCGGTGCGCATCCTCACGACGATCATCCCCCCCACCGAGGGCAGGGCCACCGTGCAGGGCTTCGACGTGGTCCGCGACGCCGAGACGGTGCGGACCCGGATCGGACTGGCCGGCCAATACGCCGCCGTCGACGAGAACCTGACGGCCCGGGAGAACCTGCGGCTCATCGGGCGGCTTACCCAGCTGCCCCGCGCGTCCCTGGGGCCGCGCGCCGACGAGCTGCTGGAGCGCTTCGACCTGGTCGCCGCCGCCGACCGCCCGGTGAAGACCTTCTCGGGGGGCATGCGCCGGCGCCTCGACCTCGGAGCCGCCCTGGTGCACCGCCCGCCGGTGCTGTTCCTCGACGAGCCCACCACGGGCCTCGACCCCCGCGGCCGTACCGAGCTGTGGGCGGTGATCTCCGAGTTGGTGGCCGAGGGGACGACCGTGCTCCTCACCACCCAGTACCTGGAGGAAGCCGACCGCCTGGCCCACCGGATCGCGGTGGTCGACGGTGGCGTGGTGATCGCCCAGGGCACCTCGGCGGAGCTGAAGGCGGGGCTGGGGGCCACCGTCGTGGAGGTCGGGTTCAACGCGGAGCCCGACGCGGTGAGGGCTCGGGAGATCGTGGCGCCCTTCGCCACCAACGACGCCGGCCGGGAGGGGACGGTCGTCCGGCTCGAGGTCTCCGACGGCCCCCGGGCCCTGCGCCAGGTCCTGGCCGCCCTCGACGGCGAGGAACTGAGCCCGGTTTCGGTCGCCCTGCGGGAGCCCAGCCTCGACGACGTGTTCCTCAGCCTCACCGGCCACCACGCCGAACCCACCGTCGACGGCGACGGCGAGGCACCCGTCGAACCAGGAGGTGGATCGTGACCCTCACCGCCGACCCCGCCGGTACCGCAACCGTCCCCCAGACCAAGGGGCGCCTGAACCGGGCCGTGGGCGACGCCCGGGCCGTGGCCGGGCGCAACCTGCTGACCATCGTCCGCCTGCCCCAGCTGCTGGTGTTCTCCACCGTTCAGCCCGTGATCTTCGTGCTGCTGTTCCGCTACGCCTTCGGCGGCGCCATCGGTGGACTACCCCCAGGCTTGCCCGACGTCGACTACCTGATGCCGGGGATCTTCGCCCAGACGGTGGCCTTCGGGGCCATGAGCACCGGCATCGGCTTGGCCGACGACCTCCAGAAGGGCCTCATCGAGCGCTTCCGGTCGCTGCCCATGGCCCGCTCGGCCGTGCTCACCGGCCGTATCCTGGCCGACCTGGTTCGCAACGTGTTCGTGGTCATCCTCATGTGTGTCGTGGGCTTCGCCGTCGGGTTCCGGATCCACACCAACCCGGCCGAGTTCATCGGGGGCCTGATCGTGCTGCTGTTCTTCGGCTGCGCCCTGTCAGCCATGTTCGCCCTCATCGGCCTGTCCGTGCCCAACGCCGAGAGCGCCCAGGCCGCCGGCTTCCCCCTGCTCGCCCCCCTGGTGTTCGCCTCCTCCGCCTTCGTCCCCGTCGACACCATGCCGGGCTGGCTCCAGGGCTTCGCCACCTACCAGCCCGTGTCGGTCGTGATCGACGCGGTACGGGCCTGCGCCGTCGGTCCGGAGCTCGGGCCTGACGCCATGCCCCTGGTGCTGGGGGCTCTGGCCTGGACCGTGGCCATCCTGGCCGTGTTCGGGCCTCTGGCCGTGCGCCGCTACCGCCGGGCCGCCTGAACCACGGCCGGCGCGGGGCCGACCTCACATCTTCATATCGCCCATGCCGGTCACATTGCTCGGCTTGGGTCGGGTGCCCGAGATAGTCGGCAGCGTGTCGGGCCACACGGCCACGGCCAGGCCCACCACGATGAGGGCGGCACCGACCACCTGGCCGAGACCGGGTGCCCGTCGCCAGTGCTTCTCGGCGAGGAACACGACGGACAGCGCCACCATCCAGACCAGGTTCATGAGCCCGACGACCAGCAGCACGGCCATCAGCCCGGCACAGCACCCCAGGCAGTGCAGGCCGTTCGACACCCCGAGCCGGAACGCCGCTCCGGTTCCAGGCCCGCGGTCGTGGCCGGCGACGAACATCCGGGGCGAACCGCAGGACTCCCGGCAGTGGGTCTTCCGGCGGGTGAACTGGTAGGCGCCGGCGGTCACCAGAACTGCGGCGGCCAACCACGGCAACCAGCGGGAGTCGCCGGTGGCGGGCGCCAGGTCCCGGAACCACAGGTAGGGCAGGAGGTACACGAGCCCGGCGAGCCACCAGACGGCGAGATAGCCGGTGACGAAGGCCACCGTGGCACCCAGGCCCTCGTGCCGCTGCCGTAGAACGGCGCGGTGGACGAGCACGACGGGCCCGAGCGTCGGGCACATCATGGCGGCCATCATCGCCACCCACATGGCGAAGAAACTGGCGATGCCCATCGTATCGGGCATGAGGTGGCCGACCTGGCCCAGCCCCGACACCATGCCCGACATGGAGTCGGCCTCGCCGATGGTGTAGATCCAGCCCACGGCCGAGATCGCCAGCAGGCCGGCCACAATGCCCACCGTCGATCGGACGGGCAACAGCCGATAGCTGCTCAGCGCCGCCTCGGGCCGGTCGCGGGCCGCAGCCCGCGCGTTCATGCGCACTGTGGCGACGGTCCGTCGCCGGTGCTGACCGCTATCCGCAAATGCAGCCAGACCCGTTCGAACACTCCTCACAGCAGTAGGTCGTGCCGTCCTTCACCACGCCCTGTCCGCCGTTGCCCTTCCAGACGCTCGGCTCCATCCCACAGCGGGGACAGGTCTGGTCAGCCATGGTCATTCCCCTTTCGTCGCCCTTGTTCCCACGAGTCTTCCCCGGCTCGCGTACCCCAACACAAAGTGTCGTGGACATCTAGCTACCGTCCGCAAGGAGACCGGCGGGCGGATTGCTGCGTTCGCGTCATACCCCTTCCGTAGGCTCCACAGCATGGCCAAGGTTCGGACGGTTCACCGGTGTCAGGAGTGCGGGGCGGGCAGCGCCCAGTGGTCGGGGAAGTGCCCGGCGTGCGGGGCCTGGAACTGCCTGGTCGAGGAGGTGGAGACCTCCCGCGGCGCCGGTGCGGCGAGGGCCCGTGCCGCCGCCGGCTCCTTCCGGGCGGGTACCGGCGGTTCGGGTGGCCACGCCGGGTGGGACTTCCCCGCGGCACAGGCCGTGCCCATCGCCGAGGTCGTCAGCGACGGCTGGGCACCCCGGCCGACCGGCGTCGAGGAGCTCGACCGGGTGCTAGGCGGAGGCCTGGTGCCCGGTTCGGTGACCCTCGTGGGGGGCGAGCCCGGCGTGGGCAAGTCCACCCTGCTCCTGCAGACCCTGGCCTCCCTGGCCGCCACCGGCGCCCGATGCCTGCTGGTCACCGCCGAGGAGTCGGCCGAGCAGGTGCGCCTGCGGGCGGAGCGGCTGGGTGTGGCCACGTCCGGCGGGCTGTGGCTCGTCTCGGAGACCGAGGTGTCGCGCCTGATGGCGCTGATCGAGGAGGTCGAGCCGTCGCACGTGGTGGTCGACTCCATCCAGACCACCAACGACCTCGACCTCGAGTCCGCCCCCGGCTCGGTCGCCCAGGTGCGCCATTGCGCCCACCGCCTCGTGCAGCTGGCCAAGCGACGGGCCATGGCCACCGTCCTGGTGGGCCACGTCACCAAGGACGGCACCCTGGCCGGCCCGAGGGTGCTCGAGCACTCGGTCGACACCGTGCTGTCGTTCGAGGGCGACCGCCACCACGCCCTGCGCCTCCTGCGGGCGACCAAGCACCGGTTCGGGTCGACTGGAGAGCTGGGCCTGTTCGAGATGGCCGAGAGCGGGCTCGTCGGCGTGCCCGATGCCGGGGCGTTCTTCCTGGCCGACCGGCGGGCCGGCGTGCCGGGCTCGGCCGTGGTGCCGGCGATGGAGGGACGCCGGCCGCTGCTCGTCGAGGTTCAGTCCCTGGTGGCGTCCACCTCGGCGCCGTACCCCCGGCGCTCGGCCGAAGGCGTCGACGGCGGCCGCCTGGCCTTCCTCCTGGCCGTGCTGGAGAAGCGGGCGGGCCTGGCCGTGGCCAAGTCCGACGTCTACGCCCTGGCCGTGGGCGGGGTAAAGGTGGCCGAGCCCGCCGCCGACCTGGCCCTGACCCTGGCCGTGGCGTCGGCCCTCGCCGACGTGCCCATCGGTGCCGACGTCGTGGCCTGCGGCGAGGTGGGCCTGGGCGGCGAGCTGCGGCAGGTGGGCCAGCTCGACCGGCGCCTGGCCGAGGCGGCCCGTCTCGGGTTCCGCCGGGCCGTGGTCCCCACCTCGGCGCCCGAGCCTCCAGCAGGCATCACCGCCGTCCGGGCCGCCACCGTCGGCGAAGCCGTCACCGCCCTGGGGCTGCGCGGCCGGTAGGAGCCAGGGGCGGCAAGAAGAGCAGTTTCCAACCACTAAGATTTCGGGGGTGCCCGCCCGCCGACACCTCGGGCTTATCGACGCACTGGCAACGGTAGCGCCGGGCCAGCCGCTGCGTGAGGGCCTCGACCGCATCCTCCAGGCCAACATGGGCGCGCTGATCGTCGTGGGCGACGGCCCCGAGGTGCTGGCCATCTGCTCCGGTGGGTTCCTTTTCGACGCCGAGTTCAGCCCCCAGCGCCTCTCGGAGCTGGCCAAGATGGACGGCGCCATCATCCTGGCCTCCGACGCCAGCCGCATCGCCCGGGCCAACGTCCACCTGGTACCCAACCCCAGCGTGCCCACGTCGGAGACGGGCACCCGGCACCGCACCGCCGAGCGCGTGGCCCGCTCCCTGGTGGGCGTGCCCGTGATCTCGGTGTCGGAGGACATGGCGTCGATCGCCGTCTACTACGGCGACACCAAGCACCCGGTGGAGACCAGCCCCCGCCTCCTGAACCGGGCCAACCAGGCCCTGGCCACCCTCGAGCGCTACAAGAACCGTCTGGACCACGTGTCGGGTTCGCTGGCCGCCCTCGAGGTCGAGGACCTGGTCACGGTGCGCGACGTGGTCACGGTGGTGCAGCGCGTCGAGATGGTGCGGCGCATCGCCGAGGAGGTGCACGGCTACATCGTCGAGCTCGGCTCCGACGGCCGCCTGGTCCGCCTCCAGCTCGAGGAGCTCATGGGCGGCGTGGAGGAGGACCGCCGGCTGGTGATCAAGGACTACTTCCGCCAGGCCGACGGTTGGCGCCTGCCCGAGGCCATCAACGCCCTGAGCGAGCTGACCACCGAGGAGATCCTCGACCTGAAGTCGGTGGCCGACGTGCTCCACCTGCCCGGCGACCCTGCCGACCTCGACACCGGGCTGGAGCCGCGCGGCTATCGCCTGCTGGCCCGGGTGCCCCGGCTCTCCGAGGCGATGATGGACCACATCGTCGGGCGCTTCGGCTCCCTCCACAAGATCCTGCGGGCGTCGGTCGCCGACCTCGACGAGGTCGAAGGGGTAGGCGCCACGCGGGCCAAGGCAATCGAAGAAGCGCTGAGGCGCCTGGCCGAGACCAGCATCCTCGACAGGTACGGGTGAAGGAGCTGGGTCTACCGGCGGGCTCATGGACGCAGTTGTCGCCGGTGCGATCCGAGCATCCACCGCGCCCGCCGCACGTGCGACCAGGATGGTCCTGCCTGGCGCAACCGGCGAGAGGAGTCGACCATGGGTGCGGCGAGGAAAGAACGGTGCCCGTGCGGAAGCGGAACGACGGCGAAGCGCTGCTGTGGCGACTGGAGCGGCTCCTCGGGAGCGCGGACTCTTCGGACCCGCGACCCCGCTCGGGCCCGCGACCCCGCCCAGGGGGCCGCTCGGGCCCAAGGCGACCGTCTCAGCCTTGATCCCCTGCCGGCGCCCTGGTCGAACGAGGAACTGAACTCGCTCCACCACCGTTTGCACGAGCCGCCCGAAGTGCATTCGGCCGACGCTTCACCGTCCGACGGAGCCGAGGCCCCTGCGGGTCCCTACGATCAACTGGCTGTGCCCGTGGCAGAGGGCCCCGCGGTGGACGAACCGTCCCCGTCCGCCCCCGCCTTCGACCAGGACCCGAGGGAGCTCTCCGCCTTCGTCACCCAAGGCCTGCTCTGCGAGGCGCAGGGGGACCTCCACGGGGCTGAGGCCGCCTTCCGGGTCGTGGCCGAGTCCGACCATCCCGACGACGCACCGGGCGCCGCCTACCATCTCGGACGGCTGCTCGAACGCCAGGGCGACGTTGACGGGGCCAAGGAGGCATATCAGGCCGCCATCTCGTCCCGTCACCCGGACCAGGCTCCGAGGGCCGCGTTCAACCTCGGTATCCTCCTAGAGGACAATGGCGATCCCGAGGGGGCCTCCGAGGCCTACCGGATGGCGATGGGCTCCTCCCATCCCGACCAGGCTCCCCGCGCCGCATTCAACCTGGGTGTGCTGCTGGCCGGCCAGGGTGCCGCGAAGAGGGCCAAGGACGCCTACCGGCGGGCGATCGACTCGGCTCACCCCGACCGCGCCCCGCGGGCGGCGTTCAACCTGGGTGTCCTGTTGGCGGACCAGGGCGATGCGGAAGGGTCCGAGACCGCCTACCGGCGGGTGATCGACTCGGGTCACCCCGATCTGGCGCCCGAGGCCGCCGTCAACCTGGGCGTGCTGATGGCAGCTCGAGGCGAGAGGGCTAGCGCCGAGGACGAGTTGCGACACGCCATTGCGTCGGGGAGCGCCACGGCGGCGGCGCTCGCTGCGGTCAATCTCGCCTTCCTGCTCGAGGACGACGGCGACGTTGGGGGGGCGAGCGCGGCCTACCAGGCTGCCATCGGGTCGGGACATCCCGACCAGGCGCCGAGGGCGGCGTTCCACCTCGGTGGGCTGCTGGACGACCAGGGTGACATCGAGGGGGCGACGGCTGCGTATCGCTGGGCGATCGAATCACACCACCCCGATCAGGCCCCCCGATCGGCGTTCAACCTCGGCTTCCTTCTGGCGCGGGCGGGTAACACACCGGGAGCGCTTGCGGCGTACCGGCTGACCATCGACTCGGGTCACCCGGACCGGGCTCCCGAGGCCGCCGTCAACCTGGGAGTGCTCCTGGCGGCCCACGGGGATGCCATCGGAGCCACCGCCGCCTACCGGCGCGCCATGGCGTCGGCCCACGAGGATGCCCGGTGGCTGGCCGCCCGCAACCTGGGTGTCCTGCTGGCGGGCGAGGGCGACGTGGACGACGCCGAGGTCGAGCTCCGCCGTGTCGTCGATTCAGGGCACCCGCTCCAGGCACCCGAGGCGGCGGTGAACCTGGGCGTCCTCCTCCACAACCGGGGCGAAGTCGACGCAGCCGAGGTCGAGTTCCGATGTGCGATCGATTCGGACCACGAGGAGGCGGCGTCACTGGCGGCGGTCAACCTCGACGCCCTCTTCGTCCGCCGGCGCTACGTGGAGACGCTGGCCGGTTAGGGAGGACGCTGGTGGGCAGGAGGCTGGTGGGCCAGGAGGCTGGTGGGCAGGAGGCTCAGTGGGCAGGAGGCTCAGTGGCGACGGCTCGAGATCGCCACGATGGCCAAGGCGTCCTCGACGATGCGATCCGCCGACGGGCGGTTGGTCATCCTCGCCGGCCCGACCACTGCGCTCACCCTGTCACGGAGGCCGACGGGGTGGTTCTCCTCTGCCGGACCTTCCTCCCCGACAAGGTCCGCGGCCACGGTGGCGTTGATATCCACGGTGGCGGGAGTGTAGACACCCACCGCGGTGGGAACGAGTGGTTCGGGCCCAACGCCACCCACATCGCCGGAGTGGGCAGGGGACATCTCGTAGTCGGCCGGCGCTTCCGCCGGCCCGGCCGCGGCGGCGACGACGTGCGGCAGGTCGTCGAGCGCGGCGTGGAACAGATCTTCGATGGCGGTCGCGTCCAGCTCGAGGGTCATCCCGCCGAGCAGGTCGCGCAGCGCGCCGACGACCTCGGCGGTCGTCGGCACCGCACCAAACCGTTCCTCGAGGTCCTTGGTCATGCCGCCGATGACCTCGCGCAGCGTGGTGACAACCTCGTCGGTGGTCGGTAGCGACTCCAGCCGTTCGGCGAAGGCGACCCACTGTGCCTCTCTCGGGTCGGGAACCCGGACGGGGGGCACATCCTCGATCGCCCTCGCTCGTGACTCCTGAGCCTGTGGGCTCGTCGCTGCCTCATGAGCCGGTGGGCTCGTTCCTGCCTCCTGAGCCGGCGGGCTCGTTCGCGCCTCCTGAGCCGGCCGGGTCGGAGCGGCTGCGCCCACGGTCGGGAACTGGTAGCTCGCGTCCCAGCCTCTCGCCACCAGGACGCAGCGTTCGCCGCCGAGGTCGTCACGGGCGACGACCCGGACGGTGGACTCGGAGCGGGCCCGCGCCAAGGCGACAGCGGCGCGTATCGCCTGGCCTGCACCAAGGTCACTGACGCGCGATGCAGGCCGATTGGCCCGGTCGTAGCAGGTCACCTCGTAGAACGATGCCCGGCCCGGCGTGCACGCCAGATGGGTCTCCAGCCGGTCGTCCTCACCCTTGGCCCCGAGCGCAATCACGAGCCTGGCCGCGACCCGTCCGCCGGCAGGATCTGCCGCCGCGGCAGGAACCCCGACCGCGGCGCGGAGGAGTTGCTCGAGATAGTCGCCCCCGGCCGCGGCGAGGAACTCAGGCATTCGCGGGCGTCGGAGTCGGCGGCGGGACCTCCGCGGAGGTGTCATCGGGCAACGGGAACCGGACACGCCCCGTCACCACCCTCGTGTCCGAGCCGAGACCCGCCGGTGCAGGCCGGAGGACGCACGGCAGGGTGACGAGGGGCAGACCGTCAGTCCGCAGGCCGGGGTGGAGGTCGGCCGTGAGACGGGCCGTCTTCTTCCAGTCGTGGCGGGTCCGGGCCACCCGGACGACGGCCCACCAGATGGCCAGATAGTGGACCGCCAGGTAGAACCAGTTGGCCAGGCCCAACGCCAGCGCCATGGGAAGGCTGGTCTCGTGGCGCGTCGTCGCCCGGTACACCGGGCCCCAGACCACAAAGGGACCCAGTCCAAAGAACACGAACAGCGGGACGAGTGCCCAGGCGCCGTGGCTGAACCATTCCACCGGGCCCCCCGGGAACGTCAGCGCGTAGCCCGCCATCGTCACCGCGCAGAGCCCGTAGATCAGGCTGCCGACGAGCTGGAGCCACGGGAGAACGAGGAAGTACATGATCTCGAGGGCGCCGGCGGCAGGGATGCGGGGCGAGCGCACGATCGGCAGCAGATAGCGGAAACACTGCATCGAGCCCTGCGCCCACCGGCTCCGCTGGCGGACGAGTTGGCGGACCGTCGACATGCCTTCCTGGGTGACGTAAGTTTCGTGGCAGTACTCGGTCCGGCTGCCGCTGAGGAGCACGTGCAGTCCCAACTCGAAGTCCTCAAGCAACGCGCCATGCCAGGGGGTTCCATGCTCTGCGGCGATCGCCTCGAGAACCGAGAGCCGGGTGAACTGCCCGTTTCCGCCCATTCCGACGCTACCCACGTGCCGGCGCAGGGTCTGCATGGCGGCGAT
>JBPCJV010000154.1:0-3520 GCA_051004925.1 Acidimicrobiales bacterium
CGGCAGCACGCCAGGTCGCCCGGCTCGGGACGCAGGAGCTCCTCGCCCTGCTGGGTGATGGCCACGATCTGGCTGTGGGCGGCCGCCGCCTCCGCCACCTGGTCGCGGGCGTGCGGGTCGCTGTCGACGGCGTAGACCCGGCCGTCATGGCCCACCACCTCGGCCAGGGCCACGCTCACGTCGCCGCCTCCTGCGCCCACGTCGACGCAGCGCCACCCCTCCCTCAGGCCCAGGCGGTCGAGGGCGGTCGTGAGCGGCCGCCGGTAGACGTCGTTGCGCAACCCGAGCTCCATCACCACAGCGACGATAGGCGGCCCTACCATCGGCCGGAAGTTGGTACCGACTTCCTACGGGCCGTGCTGGCGTGGGCGGCGACGGAGCAGCGCGATCTTCCCTGGCGTCGGACCCGCGACCCGTGGGCGGGTGGGACTGGGAACCAGGCCGCCTAGCCTCGTCCGACATGCCGTCTCCGTCGTGGCTGCCGTGCTGAACGTCACCTTCCACGGCGTGCGAGGTACTGCACCCGTGCCCGGCATGGTCAACTACCGGCGCTACGGGCTCTACACCGCGGCGCGTGACGCCGGGGCCCGGTGCCTGGCCCTGTTCCACCACGACCCCGGACACGATGACCTCCAGGTCGACGCCCTGCTCGCGGGCGCCCGCCGCACGGCGGAGCGCCTCGGCGTCGACGAGGTGATGGCCGCGGCCGGGGGCACCACCGTGGCCTACGACCGGTGACCGCGCCCCCCGGCCCTCTGGGCCCCTTGGACGAGTCCGAGACGGGGTCTGAGGAGGACGACGGTGCCGGCGGCATCGAGGCCGCCCGCTTCCGCCAGGTGCTGGGCCACTTCGCCACCGGGGTGACCGTCGTCACCACCGCGGTGGGCGACACCCCTGCCGGCCTGGCCGTGAACTCGTTCACGTCGGTGTCGCTGGTGCCGCCCCTGGTGGCGTTCTCCGTGGCTCGAAACTCGTCGACCTGGCCCCGGATCCGGGCCAACGGCTCGTTCTGCGTGAACATTCTCGCCGAGGACCAGGAGGACCTGTGCCGGGTATTCGCCCTCCGGGGACGGAACCGGTTCCAGGGCGTGGGCTGGCGGGCCGCAGCGTCGGGGGCCCCCATCATCGCAGGCGTCCTGGCCTGGCTCGACTGCGCGCTGGAGGCCGAACACGACGCCGGCGACCACATCATCGTGTTGGGCCGGGTGCACGAGCTGGGTGTGGAACACGAGGGTCGGCCCCTCGTGTTCTACCGTGGTGGATATGGCCGTTTCGAACCCTGAGCCCGTTCCCACGCCTGCGCCGATGGCTGAGGTGGTCGAGTCCGACGCCATCGTCGGCGTCCTGATCGTCAGCCCCATGATCTTCGGCGACGACCGCGGCCGGTTCGCGGAGACCTACCGCCGGTCGTGGTTCCCGGAGGGCCGGGAGATGGTGCAGGCCAACTGCTCCGACAAGGTGCTCGGCAGCGTGGTCGGGCTCCACTACCACCGCTACCAGGCCGACTACTGGTGGGTCCCCCACGGCCGGGCCCGCGTCGTCCTCCACGACCTGCGCGAGGGCTCGCCCACCGACGGCGCCACCCTCACCCTCGACATCGGCGAGGACGGCGAGCAGGGCGTGTACATCCCGCCCGGCGTGGCCCACGGCTTTGCCGCCCTCACCGACATGACCATCACGTACATGGTCGACCAGTACTACAGCCCCGACGACGAGCTGGGCGTGGCCTGGGACGACCCCGAGGTGGGCGCCGACTGGGGTGTGGGCGACCCGGTGCTGTCCAAGCGCGACCAGTCGAACCCCCCGCGCGCCGAGCTGCCCAGAGGCCTGCGCCCTCTCCTCGGCGGCCCCGTCACGGAGTAGCGGCCCTGCTTCCCGCTCAGGATCAGCACCACTCCGGTGCGAACGACGATCACGGCGGCGGCGCCGGACGGGGCACGGAGACGCCTCGCCGTCGGGCTGCCGCCAGGTAGATCTCACAGCCAACGCAGATTCCGGTGGTGGCGGCCAGGCCGGCGAGGACGGCCACGGCCAGGGCGAGGATCCACCCGAGGTCGATGTTGCCGGCGAGGAAGGCAGTCGTGGCCCCGAACAGCACCAGGGCACCGATGGTTGCCGCGAAGAGCGGCGGGCGGGGATCCTCGAGCTCGGTGGGCGGGCCCAGACGGGGCTTGATGAGCGTGACGTACAGGGCCAGGAACGGGGCGAAGCGGGGACCGAACAGGGCCCCGGCGAGGAGGACGGTGGCCAGGGCGGGGACGAGGAGGGGCCAATTGGCCACGAAGGCCACGAGGAGCAGGGTGGCCACGACGGCCTGGTTGAAGCGAGGGGCCCGGGGGTCGATGGGCTTCGGTGTCGCGGCCATGTACAAGTGTAAACCTGACCTCGCCGGTCGGCATTCCTCGGGTCCTACGCTGCGATGCATGAGCGAAGAGAAGGCTTCGGCCGGTCGGATGGCGGGACAGGTGGCGTTCGTCACCCTTCCGGGCGGCGCCGACGACGGCGACCGGGCTGAGGCGCTGGCCCGGGCCCTGGGCGCCGAGGGGGCGATGGTGGTGCTGGTGGCGGCCGCCGCCGACGCCGCCGGGCGCCTGGCCGCGACCCTGCCCGGTGCCGCCGTGTTCTGCCCGGGCGAAGGCGTCGACGACGACGTGAACGCCCTGGTCGAGTTGGCCGCCGAGCTCGCCGGTCGACCCTGACCACCCGTACTCTGTGGTCGTGAAGCCCGGCGACGTCCAGCCCTCCCGCTACGGGGCCATGCCCGTGGCCGAGACCACCGGGGTCGACCCCGCCCGTGACGACTTCGACATCCGCCTGCTGGAGCGGGCCATGGCCGCCGACCTGCCCGTGCTCGCCACCTGCCGGGGCATGCAGGTGGTGAACGTGGCCCTCGGCGGCTCGCTGGTCCAGCACGTTCCTGCCGCCACAGGCCAGGTCCACGACCACCACAAGCGCTGGCGCGAGGGCGTGCACCGGGTGAAGATCGAGCCCGACAGCCACCCGGCCGAGGCCCTGGGAGCAACCGAGGTCGACGTGAACTCCATCCACCACCAGGCCGTCGACGAGGCCGCGCCCGGCACGCGGCCGGTGGCCTGGGCCGACGACGACACCATCGAGGCCATCGAGGTGCCCGGCAGCCCCCACGTCGTCGCCGTGCAGTGGCATCCCGAGCTGCTCGAGGACTGGCCCGAGCAGCAGGGCCTGTTCCGCCAGCTCGTCGAGCATGCCCGTACACGAGTCGGCAGCTCCGGCCGTGGGTAGGGTGCGGCGGGGCGCCCGTAGGGCCGGGTTCCCGATGGCCGTCTTCCCCGAGCCCGAGGAGGTCCGACCTTGGACGCGCTGACGATTGTCCTGATCGTTCTCTTGGCTGTGGCCATCCTGTTCCTGGCCTTCGTCGCTCTCCAGCGAAAGCGACGTGCCGGGGGCGTCATCGCCGCCAAACCCCGACGCCGCCAGGGGGGGACATGAGCGAGCAAAGCGAACAGGCCCCTCACGACCCGAGCTCTCGGCTTCCTTTTCG
>JBPCJV010000155.1:0-5674 GCA_051004925.1 Acidimicrobiales bacterium
GGCTGGGCGCGGGGCTTCGGCCGGGCCGCGGGCTCCACCCGGGACACGCCGGCGGTGGCCGCCCGGGCCACGATCTCGTCGACCACGTCGTCGACGCCACGGTCGGAGGTGTCGATCACCACCGCCCCGTCGGCCACGGCCAGCGGCGACGACTTCCTGGTGGAATCCAGCAGGTCACGACGGGCCAGGGCGTCGGGGTCCTCGTCGGACGAGCGCCGCCGGGCCCGCTCCTCGTCGCTGGCGGTGAGGAACACCTTGAGGGCGGCGTCGGGGAACACCACGCTGGCGATGTCGCGTCCCTCCACCACTCCCCCGCCGCGCGCTGCGGCCCAGGCGCGCTGGCGCGCCACCAGCTCGGCCCGTACCTCGGCGCAGGCCGCCACCGTGCTCACCGCCCGACCCACCTCGGGGATGCGCAGCAGGTCGGTGATGTCGTCACCGTCGAGGAGCACCCGGTCGCCCGCCTCGATCACGACCCCCCTCACCACCTCGGCCAGCTCCTCCGGCGACGCCGATTCGGGGTCGAGGTTGCGGCGCATCACCGCGACCGCCGCCGACCTGTACATCGCCCCGGTGTCGAGGTGGTCGAGGTTCAGCCGACGGGCCACCGCCTTGGACACCGTCGACTTCCCCGACCCGACAGGCCCGTCAATCGCGATAACCGGGAGGGTCATGATCGGGCCTCCCCGCCCAGGCCGGCCAGGTCGGCTTCGAACCCCGGATAGCTGGTGGCCACCGATTCCCACCCCTCGACCGCCGACTCGCCGGCGGTGGCCATGGCGGCCACGGCCATGGCCATGGCGACGCGGTGGTCTCCTTCTGCCTCGGCGTGCCCGGCCACGAGCGCCTTCGCCCCCTCCACGAGGAAGCCGCCGGCCCTGGTCTCCACGGCGGCACCAAAGGCCCGCAGACCCTCGGCGACGGTGGCGATGCGGTCGCTCTCCTTCACCCGCAACTCCGTCACCTCTCCGAAGAGCGTGGGCCCCTCGGCCACGGCCGCAGCGACGGCCAACACGGGAATCTCGTCGATGAGGCTCGGCACCTCCGGCCCGCCGACCTCGGTTCCGCGCAAGGGGCCGTAGCGGGCCCGCACCGCGTCGTCGCCCACCTGCTCCACGTCGGCGCCCATGCGGCGGAGCACGTCGAGGAACCCGGACCGGCCCGGGCCGAGGTACACGTGCTCGACCACCACGTCGCTGCCGGGCGTGATGCACGCGGCCACCACCCAGAACGCCGCCTGCGACGGGTCGCCGGGCACGTCGAGATCGAAGGGGCGCAACGACGAGGGCCGCACCCGCACCACCCGGCCGCCGTCGGGGGACGAGGTCACGTCGGCGTCGGCCCCGCACAGGGCGAACAACTCCTCGGTGTGGGCCCGGGTGGGCACGGGCTCGCGCACTACCGTCTCGCCCTCGGCGCCGAGGCCGGCCAGCAGCACGGCCGTCTTCACCTGGGCGCTGGCCACCGGCGGCGTGTAGTCGATGCCGGTCAGGGCGCCGCCCCGCACGGCCAAGGGCGGGTGGGTGCCCCCTTGGCGCCCGTCGACCGTCGCGCCCATGGCCCGCAGCGGCTCCGCCACCCTGTCCATGGGCCGGCGGGCCACCGACGCGTCGCCGGCGAGGACGGTGAACCAGTCGAAGCCGGAACAGAAGCCCGCCAGCAGGCGGATGCCCGTGCCCGAGTTGCCGACGTCGAGCACTCCGTCGGGCTCGTGCAGGCAACCGACGCCGCCCCGGATGGCGTCGCCGTCGAACGCGGCGCCGAGGGCGGCGACGGCGGCGCGGGTCCGCCCGACGTCGTCGCCGTCGGACAGGCCGCGCACCGTCGACGTGCCCTCGGCCCGGGCGGCGAGGAGCAGGGCCCGGTGGGAGATCGACTTGTCGCCCGGCACCCGCACCCTTCCTCGCAGGGGATGGCACCCTGTCACCCGCAGGACGGTCACTGGCCCACCATCTCACGATGGCGGCCCAGCGCATGCCGTCGGGACCGGCCTCCCGGGCCGGTCATGCCAGGTGACACGCCGCCGGCCGGAACCCGCGTTCGAACAGCGCGGTCCGCACCCGCTCGCAGGCATCGGCGGCCACGACCATCACCAGCACGCCCCGCGGGCCCTCGGTGGAGTGGGCGATCTCCAGGTCCTCGATGTTGACGTCGAGCTCGGCCAGCAGCGTGGTGATCTCGGCCAGCACACCGGGGCGGTCGGGCACCGGCACCCGCACCTCGGCCAGGCCTGCGCTGCGCTCGGCCCGGGCCGGGAGGTTGACCCGCGCGTGGCGCGACCGCTCGAGCGAGCTGCGCAGGGCGTCGAGGTCACCCGCGGCCACCCGCTCGCGCATGGTGGCCAGGTCGGCGCCCAGGCGGTCGAGCACGTCGAGGATGGCGTCGCTGTTCTGGGTGCAGATGTCGAGCCAGATGCCGGGCTGGCCGGCGGCCACCCGGGTCATGTCGCGGAAGCCTCCCGCCACGAGGCGCAGGACGGCCGGGTGCTCCCGGGCTTCGTCGGCGGCCAGGCCCATGAGGGTGGCGGCGGCCAGGTGGGGCACGTGGGACACGAGGGCCACGAGGGCGTCGTGGCGGTCGGGCGGGAGGGCCACGATGTCGGCACCGAACGACCGGATCACCGACCGCACCCGGGTGTAGGCCTCGGAATCGGTGTCGAGGGTGGGGGTGAGGACCCAGGTGGCACCCTCGAAGAGGCCGCCGTCGGCACCCTCGACGCCGTCCTGCTCGGACCCGGCCATGGGGTGGCCGCCCACGAACGACGGATCGGTCACGGCCGCGACCACCGGCGCCTTGACCCCGCCCACGTCGGTGACGACGCCCCCCCTCGCCAGCGCCGCCATCGCCACCGCGGGGATGGCCCCGACCGGCGTGGCCACGAAGGTGATCTCGGCGTCGGGGTCCTCCCCCACCTCGTGGAGGGCGCCCAGCTCCAGGGCCCGGACGGCGCGGGCTGGGTCGAGGTCGGAGCCCGTGACGTGCCAGCCCCGGGCCCGCAGGGCCAGGCCGATGGACCCGCCGATGAGCCCGGTGCCCACCACCGCGGCCCGCCGCCCGCGAACCTGCTGGGCGTCGGGATCGGGTCCCGGGCCCGGCGGGTCGATGTCGGGAGTCGTGTCAGCCGGGAAGGTCATCGCGCAGGGACTCGGCCCCCTCCATGTACACGTGGCGCAGCTCCCCGCGGGGGCGCTCGGTGGCCAGGTGGACGAGTATCCGGATGCAGCGCGGCGTCCCCCCGGTGACCGAGAGCTCGCGGGCGCACAGCAGCGGGACGTCGCCGAGGCCCACGGCGCGCGCCGCGGCGGCGGGAAAGATCGACACGATGTCGTCGGTGGCGGTGAAGATCATGCTGATGATGTCGTCGTGGTTGACGCCGTTGCGCGCCAACATCTCGGCGATGAGCGCCTGCACCCGCTCCGACACCTGTTCGGAGGTGTCCTCCTCCACGGTCGTGGCACCGCGCAACGCTCGTATGGCCACAGGCACGTTGCGGCAGGTTAGCTGGCGCCGACCGGCACGCCCGGAAATAGGTCACTTGACCGATGTACCCCGCAAGTGGTTGTGCGACTGTCAGGACATCGCCTGCCGCCGGTCGAGGCCGAGCGGGTGGGACGAACCAGCGGGAACTCACTATAGAGGAGACAGAATGATGCGAATGTTTGCGAAAGATCGTCGAGGTACACGGGGGTTGCCCGTGACCTTGGCCCTCCTGACGGCGCTCGGCGCCGGGATGGTGGCCCAGTCGGGCCCCGCCGGCGCCACGGTCTCCACCGTGAAGGGCAGCGCCGCCGGGTACCAACTCAACGTGAGCCTCTTCGGAGGGCCCACCAACACACGAGGCGTCGGTCAGGTCGTCTGCACGAACCCCCCCACGAACAACCTGCCGGCCGGCTGCGTACCTGACACCCAGGCGGCCGCGGCATCGAGCCCGTTGGTGACACCGCCGGCGGGCGGCTCGGGCGGCACCGCCGTCACCGGCACGAAGGCGACCACGAGCGGGGCCGTCGGCCCCGCCGAGTTCTTCAGCTCGGGCCAGGTCGACGTCAGCACCAACGGGACGACCGGAGTGGGCGGGTCGGTGACGAGCACGACCAGCATCGCCAACGTCGACCGAAACGGCTCGGAGAACTTCGGGTACGGCCCTCTCGACACGTTCGGCACGCACCCCAAGAACCCGAGCGGCCTCACCACCAACGTGTCCAGCACCTGCACCGCGTCCGAGACCGGCAACACCGGCTCGACCACGATCACCAACGGGATGTTGGAGCTTGACAGTGGATGGGACGACAACGAGAACGGGGACTACACCGATGCCGGTGACCACGCGCCGGTGCGGGTGACCGTGCCGACCACCCCCGCCAAGAACACGACCTACACCGGTCACCTCCACGTGAACGGTGTCGAGGAAACCTGGACGTACGTCTTCAACAAGCACGTGACGAACACCGACGGGTCGCTCACGGTCTACGCCGGCCACCAGACCATCCACGGTCCGACGGCCGTCGGCAACCTGTACTTCGGCAAGTCGGAGTGCGGCGTGAAGCGCACGACGACGACGGCGCTCGTCTCCTCGGTCAACCCCTCGACGGTCGGCCAGTCGGTGACCTTCACCGCCACCGTGGCCCGCCAGCACGGGACGGGCACCCCGACGGGCACGGTGCAGTTCAAGGTGGACGGCGTCAACTCCGGAGCTCCGGTCACCCTCGCCGCCGGGCAGGCCACCAAGGCGCTCTCCGACCTCACGGCCGGGTCCCACACCATCACCGCCGTCTACGCCGGGAAGCTCGCCTTCCTGGGGAGCACGGGCACGCTCACCCAGCAGGTGAACTGAGCCGGGGGCAGGCCCGACCCAGACCTTCCCGTCCGCCCGACCTCCGGCCGCTTCGGCACGAGGTCGGGCGGCGGCGCGCCGGGCGCCCAGCTCCAGGCCGCACGGTCACGGGGGAGGAGGAATATCGCCGGATATGGGTCAGTTGACCGATGTGGACTCGAAGCGGCTGTGCCACTCTCGGTGGGAACGCTTGTCCGGGCGGGGATCTCTGCGACGGAAGGAATCAGATGATGCGAATGTCCACGAGAGACGGACGACGTTCCCGGGGGTTGCCCCTCACGTTGGCCCTCCTGATGGCGCTCGGCGCCGGGATGGTGGCCTTGGCCAGCCCCGCCAGCGCTTCGGTCCAGACCGTGAAGGGCAGCGCCTTCGGGTACCAGCTCAAGGTGAGCCTCTTCGGCGGCCCCATCAACACCAGGGGCGTCGGCCAGGTCGTCTGCACGAACCCCCCCACCAACAACGTGCCGGCGGGCTGTGTCTCTTCGACCCTGGCGCCGGCCGCGGCCAGTCCGCTGGTGACCCTGCCGGCGGCCGGCTCCGCCACCCCGATCACGGCCACGAAGGCGTCCACCAGCGGGTCAGTCGGGCCCGCCGAGTTCTTCAGCTCGGGCCAGGTCGACGTCAGCACCAAGGGGACGACCGGAGCGACCGGGTCGGTCACGAGCACGACCACCATCAACAACATCGACCGGGGCGGCTCTGAGGTCTTCGGGTACGGCCCCCTCGACACGTTCGGCACGCACCCCAAGAACCCGAACGGGCTCACCACCAAGGCCGTCAGCACCTGCACCTCGTCCGAGACCGCACAGACCGGCAAGACCACGATCACCAACGGGATGCTGG
>JBPCJV010000156.1:0-12168 GCA_051004925.1 Acidimicrobiales bacterium
CGCTCCGGCCAGGCCGGCCAGCCAGATGTGGTCGCTCTCGAGAAGGAGGAAGGCGGCAAGCAGGGCGGCGATGAACAGGGCATCGGCGTACACCGCGCCGAACAGGTAGAAGGCGTAGGGGTAGAGCAGGAACAGGCCCAGCGCCGTCCACGCCGCCGACGGCGACAGGCGGTCACGGAACCACGCCCACACCATGGTGGCCGCCGCGCACCCGGCGGCCGCGGTCACCACGATGCCGGAGAGCAGGGTGCTGCCCAGCAGGGTGGCAACACCCCGCATGGCCAGCGGATAGGCGGGAAAGAAGGCCACCGACGACTGGGCGCCGGGTGTGTACGAGTAGCCGTTGTTGGCGATCTCGCGGTACCAGCCGGCGTCGAAGTGCACCCATCCCTCCAGCCACGGACGGCCGGGGAAGAAGTGCGTCCGAGGTTGCGACCACGGCAGCCAGGCCACCGACACCCCGACGACGATCCACAGCACGACGGCCAGGCCGGCGAAGGCGACGGTGCCGCACCACCAGGGTGCCGGCGGCCGGGAATCGACGGGCCCGCGGTGCGCGTCGGGGCGGGAAGGAGCGGCTTGTCTCGACGGCATTGGCTCTTGGCGACGTCTCCCGGTCCGCGCGAGGGCCGCGAGCCTCCAAGTTACCACCTGGGCCCGAGCGGCCCCCTGAGCGGGAGGCTGGCATCTGTGCCTCCCCGGGACCGCCGCAGCGGGCGCGAGGATTGGGGGATGGAGGAGCAGGACGTGCATCCGGCGGTAGAGGAGATCGCCGACGGCGACACGGTGTGGCGCTTCGACGCGTCTTTCCTGCGGTCGAACTGGACGTGCATCTGGGGGCGGGGGTGCCGGGGCATCCTCGACGAGCCGGCCGAACATCTCGGTCAGGGCTGCTGCTCGGTCGGGGCCGAGCTGGACGGTGACGACGAGGCCCGGCGCATCGGCGCCCTCGCGGCCACGCTGGGCCCGGAGACCTTCGAGCACCACGCCGAGGCGGACGAGGGTGGCATCTACGGCGACGACACCCGCACCAGCACACGCGTCGTCGACGGCGCGTGCATCTTCCTGAACCGCCCGGGCTTCGCCGGCGGGGCCGGGTGCGCACTGCACCTGGAGGCCGACCGCTCCGGCGAGTCGCCCGTGGTGTGGAAGCCGTCGGTGTGCTGGCAACTGCCCGTGAAGGTGGACTGGGAGCCGGCCGACGACGGCACCGAGGTGGCCACCGTGCGCCGGTGGGGACGGCGCGATTGGGGGGCCGAGGGCGAGACCATGGCCTGGTGCTGCACCGAGGGGACCCGGGCCTACGTGGGCCAGGAGCCGGTGATCGAGTCGATGGGCGAGGAGATCGAGGCCGTCGTCGGCCCCACCGTCTACCTGGAGCTCCGCCGCCGCATTGCGGCCCGTCAGGTCGCCGAGAAGTGAGGGTTGTGGATGAGACCCAGGATCGCCCCGGACGGGGTCCGCACCGTGGCCGTCACGATGCCCCCACCCACGTCGGCGACGGGAGCGTGCTCGGTTGCGCCTTCGGCCAGGGCGAGGGCGACGGCGGCACCCACATCGGCCACGCCCCAGTAGGCCAGCGCTCCATCGGCCGGGTCGGCCGTGGGCAGGAGCCCGACCTCGTAGCCACCCACGCTGTAGCCGACGTAGAAGGGTTCGTCGAAGTACGGGTCGAAGCCGAGCACCTGCGTCCACCACGCGGTAGCCGCGCCCAGGTCGGGCGACGGGTAGATGACGGTGCGGAGTCCTTCGAGGGCGATGGGCATGCCGAGAGCATCGCACCCGCTCGTCGCTAGCATCG
This sequence comes from Acidimicrobiales bacterium, assembly GCA_051004925.1. Taxonomy (GTDB): domain Bacteria; phylum Actinomycetota; class Acidimicrobiia; order Acidimicrobiales; family AC-14; genus DATAQC01. Next base: position 1,802 of record JBPCJV010000156.1, read on the forward strand.
AGGCGATGGACGTCGTCGACCTCGACCGCCGGGCGGTCAACGCCACCGCCGAGGTCCTGGCCGCCACGACCGACGACCAGTACACCGCGCCCACACCGTGCGGGCAGTGGAGTGTGAGGGACCTCGTCAGCCACCTGTTGGCCGGGAACGTCAAGTACGCGAGAGTCGCCGGGGGCGGCGACTGGGTCGAAGGCGCCCCCGAGGTCGACCTCGGCGACGACCCGCTGGGCACCTACCGGCAGTCGGCCGAGGCCCTGTTGCAGGCGTGGCGGAAGCCGGGCACCCTCGACCGCCAGATCCACATGCCGTGGGGCCCCGACCGCGTGGAGGCCGCGGCCTACCTGCACGTGGGCGACACCCTCGTCCACGGCTGGGACCTGGCCAAGGCCACCGGCAGGACGCTCGACGCCGACGCCGACGTGGTCGAGGTCAGCCTGGCCAAGTACGCGACCTGGTTGCCGCCGCAGCGGCCCGAGGGGTTCCCGTTCGACGACGCCCGCCACATCGACGACGACGCCCCGCCCATCGACCGCCTGGCCGCCTTTCTCGGCCGCGACGTCGGGGCCTGGTCGGCCTGACCCGTCGGCCCCAGCCCGTCCTTCTCGCGCACATCACCCCATGGCTCGCTCGGCGCGACAAGAAGGTGGAAGGTGTCAGAGCTCGATCGGCGGCAGGGCCCCGGCCGGAGCGGTGGACAACAGCGCTCGCTCCCACGCTCGCCCGGGATCGGCGCGCCCCTCGACCTCGTCGGGCCCCACCAGATCGACGGCGCCGCCGAAGGCCCGCCATTCGCGCCCGCCGGCCCCTCGTAGCACGCACCCGCGGTAGCCGAGGGCCGGTGCCGCCGATCGGGTCGGCGGTCGAGTCGCGAGCCCGTCCCACTCCGAGAGCAGCCGGCGGGCCGCGGGTTCGGGAACCCCCCAGGTCGGATTGGGGCGCCCGGAGAAGACGAGCGCCTCGCTGGCCCAGTCAGGCGACTTTGACGTGGCCATGCATGACCACCATGAACGTGCAGAACTCCGTGTACGGGCCGCGGTCGGCGACGCGGGGGTCGGGGATGAGGGCGCCGGCGTTGTCGACGTTGATCACCGGCGTGCTCCCGGGCTTGTGCGACCACATGCCGTTGCGGCCCTTCCGGTACCAGTGGTAGTCCCAGCCCGGAGCCACGACCAGGGCGACGAGGTGGCCCTCGGTGGGACAGCCGTTGCCGGCGTCGGGCCAGTCGACGAGCTCGTCGGCGACCGCCCCCGCCCTGACCTCGTCGCAGGCCAGGTCGGTGTAGATGACGCCGGCCGCCTGGCCCGGCTGGGCGAAGGTGTCGGTCCGGTAGTTGGTGGCGTAGTTGTAGCAGTTGTTGTACGGCTGGCGGGTGGGCACGTTCCACCACGCAGGCTCGTAGATCGGGGCGCACTCGCACGGTTCCACCCACGGGAAAGGGGAGGGAGCGAGGGGCAACCGGGGGCGCAGCTCGCGGAACCGGTCGATCTCCACCCGGAGCCGCTCGAAGAACTCCTCATCCAGGTCGCTGCGCGCGAACAGCGCGTTCGGTCGGAGCAGGAAGTCCTCGACCGCCTCGTCGGCGGGGGCGTGCGCCAGCCCGCGTCCGAGGAGGGCGCCGTCGAGTACCCGGAAGCGCGACGGAAGGGCGCCCGCCGGCTCGCCGTCGACCTCGACGATGAGACCGCGGTACCCCAGCGTCGGAGGCGACTCCTGGAGAAAGTCGTCCTCCGGCAGCAGGCGGGCGGGCTGGAGCCGTTCGACGACGGCGGCGGCGTCGTCGTCACCCAGTTCCAGGACCGGGTTGGGTCGCCCGCTGAAGACGTCAATCGTGATCCGGACCGCCATCGTCATCCTCCAGACCCGAGGGAACGTGCGTCCGCATCGTGCCAGCCGCCCTCTGTGTCGTCAATCGATTCCGGTGACCCAAGATCCAACAGGGCCGCGCCGCGGGGTGATACCGGTCACCCAGGAACGCACTGGACGGACACCTCCGCGATGTCTTCGAAGGGCGCGACGAGCTGGTCGTCTACAGCCACATGTCCTACGACGGGAATCCATGGGAGCGGCAGTGCGAGGGCTGCACCCGGAACTCCTGGCCGATGCAGGACTCCGCCGACGCGGCCTACCTCAACGCCAACGGGATCACCTTCGCCGTCCTCGGCGACGACCGGCAGGCGGTCGGCGACCAGCGGTGCCGCGAAGCCGCCGTACGACTGGGCGACGACTACCAGGTCGCGCCGACCGTCGACGGCCCGTACCACGGTGTCGGCGTAGTCGGACAGCGTGGCCGAGTCGTCGTCGCACGGCAGATCGGGTGCAACGGTCTCGTGTCCCCGGGCGCGCAGCTCCTTCTCGACGAGGTGCCAGTACCAGCCGACATCTCCGCCGCCGTGGATGAACGCGAACGTCGCCATCGTCCCCCGAGCCTCGCGCGCGTGGCCCATGCCCTGGCGATCTGTCGCGCCAGTAGGGCGTACCTCACCGTCGTTATGGCGTCATCAGCGCCTTCCTGCGAGCTCAGCGGTCGCGCGTACGGAGCGGCCAGGCGATACCGCCGGTGAAGCGGCGCTCGGTTCAGCGGAGCTCTTCGGCAAGCGCGACGATGATGCCGTCGGGGCCGCGGAAGTAGCAGAGCCGATAGAGATCCTCGTATTGCGCCACCTCGCCGACGAGCTCCGCGCCGTGAGCCCGCATGCGGGCAACGACATCGTCGATGTCGTTGACGGCGAACATGATGCGACGTAGGCGAACGTGTTGGCTGGAGCGTTCGGCTGCGCGGTCGTCGCCGTCGGGTTGTGGAACTTGGTCAGCTCGAGCCGACCGTGACCGTCGGGCGTCCGCACGAATGCGATCTCGACTCGAACCTCGTCGAGTCCGACGACGCGGTCCACCCAATCGCCCTCGACCGGTGTCGTGCCACCGTCCAGCTCCATGCCGAGCTCGACGAAGAACGCGATGGCGGCCTCGAGGTCGTCGACGACGACACCGACATGGTCCATCCGCTGGATCGTCACCTGGCGGACCCTAGGGCGTGCACGTGCCACGCTCTCGCAGCCACCGTCGATAGGGCGGATGACCAGGACGTCGGGCAGGGATCCGCCTCTCGGAGAACCCACGAGATGCGCGGGCCGGCGCGGTCCTGACCGGCGCCGACTGAGGTCAGGGGGCGGACGCCACCTTCCAGAGGTGGCCGTCGGGATCGCTGAAGTACCCGAAGTACCCACCCCACTGCGCGGCCGCGGGCTCCTTCACGACGCCGCCGCCGGCCGCCACCGCGCTGCCCATCACCTCGTCCACCGCTTCGCTCGACGAGACGATGAAGTGGAACGAGACACCCCGGAACCCAGAACCCTCGGAGGGCACACCGGCATCCTGGGCCGCGGCCTCCCGTTCGTAGATGGCCAGCGACGACGATCCATCACCCAGGTCGAACGACACGAAGTTGGGATAGTCCTTGTCGATCGTGCAGCCCAAGGCCTCCCCGTAGAACCTCTTGGAGCGGGCGAGGTCCTCGACACCGATCATGATGGCGCTGACCTGCAGGGGCACGGCAGTCTCCCTTGTCCGGTGCGTCGAACACCGTAACCGGCTGACCGAGCGACGTGCCCGGAAGAACCGAGGCACCGGTGGGAGCGAGGTCGCTAGGCGGCGTGGAGGTGGGCGACGTCCAGCACTTCCCGTGGGGGTCGTTCGTCTTCTTCGCCGAACCCGACGGCAACGGCTGGGCCGTGCAGCAGCTTCCTCCCCGCGACTGACCAACGTCGACTCGGAGGTGGTCGAGGAGACGCTGGCCGACGTCGGCGCCTCCGTGACGGGCCGGCGCATGTTCAGCGGCGGCCGGGGACCGTGGGACGCCGATCCCAACGCCGACGCCTGGTGGGGCGACGACCCGCCGTTCCACCATCCCGTGTTCGTCCTCACCAGCGCATCCGGGGTGGCCATCGGGCCCGTCCCCACGGTGGCCCCCACCACGACAACCCCGGTGCCGACGACCGTGGCCGATGAGCCGACGAGCGCGTCCGACGCCAGGAGTAAGCGTCGCCACCGGCGAGCCGGCGTCAGTCGACGGCGCTGCACCCGCCGGGTCGGAAGCGTCGGAACCGCCAGTGACGGCGCTGGTGGAACCCGTTCTCGCAAGGGCGCGTCCCTGCGACATAGACGCCTGCCGTGGCCACCGCGACCGCGGCGACGATGATGACGAGAATCACCATGCCTTCTCCTCCGACACAGCCAACCTACTGTCCCTGAGTCGGTGTTTCGCACGGACCTGACGGGCTCGGTCCTGGACAGCCTTCAGTGCCCGCAGCGCGCCTGAGCGATGATCTTGTGGCCGACGGCCGTGGGCCCGAGGAGGTACATGTGGGCGCCGTTGACCGTGTACGAGCCGTCGCCGTTCTTGAGGCGTTCGTTGAACACGATCTTGAAGCTGTCACCGACATTGGTGATCTCCCCGCGGACGGTGTAGTTGGCGGGAGTGGGCGAGGGCACCGTAACCCTGGTCGTCGGGTTGCCCTCCTCGTCGGTCGCCGTGGCCACGACGCCGTTGGTGATCGTGGCCGACATCGTGCGGCTCGTCGCTGTCGCAGTGCACTTGCTCGCCACCGCATCGGCGGTGAGCGTCGTCGGCCCGACATCGAGCACCGAGGCGGTCGCGATCACCTTGGTGGTGCCCGTGACGGTGACCTTGAGCCGTCCTGACGGCGGAAGGGCCGTGTTGGGGTCGGTGTCCTTACCGCTGAACATCACCGCGGGGCCGTAGACAGCCAGGGCTCCGTCGCGGTCGACAGCGGCGATGACGGTATCGGAACCGCCCGGCGGCAGCGTCACCGACGGGCTGGCGCTCGCCGCGGTGCCGGGAGGGACTGTCTGACCACACCCGCGCGTCGTGGGTGGACCTCCGAAAAGGCCCACACTGATGTGGTAGCCACAGGCTCTGCCGGTGGGGCCGGCGGTAGCAGTTGCCGGCTCCGCCAGGCCGACAGGTGCGGCGGCAACGGTGATCACGGCCAGGGCCAGCGCCGGCGCGAGTCGCCTCACCGCCCGGGGCGTTGAACCGGATCGCTCAGGCATGTTCTTCCTCCCATCGAGAAGTGGACACTTGGCATACGGTGCCTCAGCACTTTCGGGCAACGGTCGAGACGATCAGTGGCGACGTGATCACAATCGCCGACGGCCTCCGTACCACAGCGACGGCTTCGCTCAGCTCCCGCTGGGCGAGATGTCCGTCGCGGACGAGGCGGGGGCCGACGTTCTCGAACAACCGGGCCACGGGCTCGGCCCCAACCGTGCCCGCCTGCACAACGCTGAGTTCGCCCTCGGCCGCGATCTCGGAGACTCCGACTCCCTCGCACGCCCCGGGGACGGCGAGCCCGAAGCGCCAGTCGGAGCCCGCCCGTTCGAAATCGTCGAGGACGGCATCTGTGATCCGCTCGATCGCCGCCGAGGGGGGATGTGCGGCGAGGGTCGAGAAGTCCGGTTCCTCGATGCACAACCGTCCGCCTGGCCGCAGGGCGTCGACGAGATGCCGGAGTGCGGCGTCCCGGTCCGCCACATGCATGAGGACGAGCCGGGTGTGGACCAGGTCGAATGCATCCTCGTCCGGCGCGGCCGTACAGATGTCGGCGTGACGAACCTCGACATTCGCCAGCCCCAGTCCGTCGAGGTAGCGGGTGTCCAACTCGGTGGCCAGCACCCGACCGGTCGGGCCCACTCGCGCCGAGAGCCATGACACGACTGCCCCCGTGCCTGCGCCCACCTCCGCGCACGACCAGCCTTCACTCACCCCGAGGCCCTCCAGGCGACGGAAGGTGACCGGGTCGAGGATCGTGCTGATCGTGCCGAGGCGGTCGCGTTTTCGGTCGAAGTCGGGCGGCGACTTTTCGTGCTCTCGCGATGATGTCGTCGACGGTCGGACGAGGCAGGGCCTCACCACCGGCGTCGCCCCTTCCACCCCGGCCGGCGCGGCCAGCGGTGCCGGGTGGCGGCGGTCAGTGGGCGCCGCGCCACTCGGCGGGCCCAGCCCCCGACCCTTGGCTCGGGCCATACGACCCCGTGGCGGGCATGTACAGGCGTGACACCGCCACCCGATCCGATGAGTAGCAAGAGGCCGATGGCAATCGTCAGGGCGGCGAGCATCGTCAGTCCCGACGTGTAACCGGTTCTGGCCAGGGCCGAGCGGGCCGTCAACGTGGGCCCATTGACAGTGCCGGGGTCCGGCGTCGGTCCGCCCGGTGTTGCCGACCCCACCGCGACGGGGACGGACGAGGTCGTGGACGTCGTCGACGTGGATGGCGTGGTCGTGGAGGTGGTGCTGGAAGGCGACGTGTTGGTCGACGAGGTGGTCGAACCGGCCACCGATGTGATGCCACACACCGATTGGCCGACGACGAGGTCACCCACCGCAATAGGCCCGAGCAGATAGAAGTGCACGGCGTTGACGGTGATGCCCCCTGCGCTCACGACCTGTTCGTTGAAGACAGCCCGGAAGCTGTCGCCGACGTTGTCGATCGTCCCGCTGTACGTGTCGTTGGGTGGCGGGGTGGCCGGTATGTCAATCGTCGTGACGGGTTCGCCCGTGGTGGCGTCGCGCTTGGTCGCCAGCGTTCCGGCGAGGATCGTGGTCGAGCCCTCGGAGCCGGCTTCCGTCGCCGTGCAGGTGCTGGCCGCCTCGGTGGCTGCGAAACCGGCGACGTCGGGGTCGGCGACAGTGGCCGAGCTGGTGACGCTGCCTGCGGCGCCGGTGGTCCCCTGCGTGTTCACGTTGAGCGCCCCCGTGCTGACGGGTCTGGCCGGGCCCGCCTGCAGGACGGCGGACGGGGCCGAATCGCTCTGGCTGCCTCCGCTCGACGGCAAGGTCACCGAAGGGGTCGGGGCCAGGACGATAGGAGCGCCACCGAAGAGGGCGATCGAGCCGCGCGCTCCGAAGGCGCTGCCGGATGTGGCAGTGACGTCGGCGGACGAAGAGCCTGCCGCGACGACCAGGAGGGCGATGCCGAGGCCCATGAGCACAACAGCGCAGCGTCTTCGCTTTGCGGATGTCATCATCTTTCGGCTCTTCCCTACGCAGCTACGCGAACTCTCGGCCGACCGTTGCCGTACCGACAGGCAATTGTGAGCCGCGCCCGTCCCGGCCACATCGGTAATGACTACGGATATCCTCAGGGTCCTGATGGGAGGCCCCGTACGCAACCGAGGGGCGAGCGGGATGCGCACCGCTCGCCGGAGGGGCGTGCCGGGACCCCCGGACCGCAGCTGGGCGCGGCTCAGCCCTCCACAGGCCCTGCTTGTGCGCCGCCTGTCGGTGTTCGTCGACGGGTGGACCGTCGACGCCGCCTGCCAAGTGTGCGGCGCCGAGGATCTGGACGCCATCGAGATCGAATCCCTGCACGCGGTGCTCGCGGAGAAGTCACTGGTGACAGTGGCGTCCGGGGACCCACCTCGCTACCGGATGCCGAGGTCTGTTCGAACCACAGCCGTCCGCAAGGCGGCCGAAGCCGGCGAATCGGAATGGGCGCGGCAGCGGCACGCCCGATGGTGCGTGACCCTGGTGGAGGCCGAGCAGGACGAGGGTCTCATGGCGGGTGACGCGTGGCTGCGCCACCTCGACTCCGAGGTGGCCAACCTCGAGGTCGCCTTGGCCTGGGCCCGTGGCGGAGGCGACGCCCAGTTGGGCATTCGCCTGGTGTTGTCGATGGTGAGGTACTGGGCGTTCCGGGGACAGCTGCACGAGGCCGTCGACTGGGTCACCTGGGCGGTGTCGCAGGCCGATGACGACACACCATCGACGCTGCGGGCCGCCATCGTGCGCCGGGCGGCGGTGGTGCAGTGCCGCCTGGGGCAGGCCGAGACGGCGCAGGCGCTGGCCGACGAGGCGACGGTCCTGTACCGACGTATCGGTCACGCCGAGGCGGCAGGCCCTGCCCGTCACCTCATCAGCCTGTGCCGCCGACGTCCGGGCGACACCCTGGCTGCCATCGAGCCCAGCCTCGAGTACGCCCGCAGAGCACGGGAGGTCGTCCCGCTGGCCCAGCTGGTGGCCATACGCGGACAGGCTGTCCTGTACCTGGGCCGACTGGGCGCGGCCCGGGGCGACTTCGACGAGTGCGTGGAGCTGGGTCGCCGTCACGGCCGGGGCGACGCCGTGCTGCTCGGGCTGCTCGGCCTGGCCCGGGTCGAGCTGGTGGCCGGCAACTTCGCGGTGGCCGCCCGCCAGCTGGGCGACACCCTGGTGATGGCCGAGCAGGCGGACGATCATCCCAACCAGGGCATCGCCCTGGCCCTGTCCGGCGAGCTGTCCCGCCGGCGGGGTGACGGCGCGGCCGCCAGGGAGATGCTCGACAGGGCAGTCGAGATCGACGGCGCCGAGGGGGGGACGCTGACGCTCGCCAGGGACCTGTACTTCCTTGCCCACCTGGAGCGTGATTTCGGCGTCCCCGACGAGGCCCATGCGCTGTTCGACGAGGCGCTGGCCCTGGGCCGGTGCTCAGACGGGCCCGCCTACCACGAGGCTCGGTGCCTCCTGGGCCTGGCCGTGACCACCGGCGACGTCGCCATCGCCCGAGGCCTGGCCGAACAGGCCGCCGAGATGGCGACCGCCAACGAGGATCGCGTTGCCATGGCCGGGTGCTTGCTCGTGCTGGCCCGGCTCGGCCGGGTGGCCGGCGACGGGCCGGCGCCGGGTACACGGATGTGCCAGGACGCGATGAAGCTCTGCCGGGCGGTCGGAGATCTACCCGGGCTCACCGCCAGTCTCGAGGAGCTTGCTGCCCTGTTCGCCGACGTCGGGCGTTCGGAGGCCGCCGCCCGGCTTCTCGGAGCGGCGGAGACCCTGCGGGAAACGGGTGGATACGCTCGGCCGCCCGCCGACGAGGCGGACTACCGGCGGACGCGGGAGAAGGTCACCGACGCGCTGGGCGCGCAATGGGAACGGGCCCGGATGGAAGGGCGAACGCTGTCGGCGACGGACGCCGTGGCCACCGCGTGGGCGGGCCGGGGGCGCGCGGTCGGGGTCAACGACGGCTGGGAGAGCCTGACGCCCGCCGAGCAGGGGGTGGCCCGCCTGGTGGCCAAGGGCCTCACCAGCGCCGAGGTCGCCTCCCGGCTGTTCATCTCATCCCGCACGGTCGAGACCCACCTGGCCCACCTCTACGCCAAGCTGGCCATCCACTCCCGCAGGGAGCTCGGGCGGTGGATCGAGGGATCCGGGATCACCGATCCAGCACAGTAGGCATCGAACCAGGTTCCGGGTCGTGCCTCCGGATACCCTGGCACCGAGGCGGTGCTGTTGCCGGTGACCGTGGCGTGACTGTGTCGGAGGAAAGGGGCCCACTGATGGCATCCCAGGGAAGTCCGGTTGCGTCCACCATCCTGGTCACCGGGTCCGACGCCGCCGATGCCGGCGCGGTGTTCCGGGTCGACCGGGCGACGGGCACGGCCACCGTCGTGTCGGTGGGCGACACCTTCTCCAGCCCCATCGGAGTCGCGGTCGCGTCTGACGGCGGCATCCTCGTCGCCGACGCCGACGCCTTCGGTGGCCCGGGCGGGGTGATCCGGGTCGATCCGATGACCGGGGCCCAGACAACAGTGTCATCCGCCGGCCTGTTCGCCAACCCGTTCGACATCGCCGTCGAGGCCGACGGCGGCATTCTCGTCGCCGACCCGCACGCCTCCGGTCGCGGCGGAGTCATCCGTGTCGACCCCGCAACCGGTGCGCAGGCCATGGTGTCCCTCGGTGAGGAGACCGGCGAGGCCGCACCGCTGCGCCCGGTGGGGATCGCCCTCGACGCCGACGGCAACATCCTCGTCGTCGAGCAGACCCTGGCCGGCGGTGCCGGCGGGAGTGGTCGGGTCACGCGCATCGACCCGACGAGCGGCACCCGGACCGTGGTCTCGTCGCGCGGCCAGTTCGCCAGCGCCGCCGGCGTGGCCGTCGAAGCCGACGGCAACATCCTGGTGGCCGACGCCAACGCCTTCGGGGGCAGCGGTGGGGTGATCCGGGTCGACCCGGTGACCGGGACCCAGGCCACGGTCTCCTCGGGGAGCGGATTCGTCAGCCCCCTGGGAATCGTGGTGGAGGCCGACGGGGGCATTCTCGTCGCCGACAGCGATGCGCTCGGAGCCGGTGCGGTGATCCGTGTCGACCCCGCCACCGGCGCGCACACGACAGTCGCATCGGGTGGTGCGCTCCGCGGTCCCCGCCGGCTCGCGATCGTGGCCTGAGGCGGTGACCGGTGAGGAAGGCACCTCCGGTTCCGGGCCGAGCGCCGGGGCACCGTGGACGTGCGCCTGGTGAGGGACCGCCCGGGCCAGCGGCCGGTGAGGACATGGGTCACCCTGCGCATCGGACCCTGACACCCGCCTCCCCCTAG
>JBPCJV010000157.1:0-2862 GCA_051004925.1 Acidimicrobiales bacterium
GCTAGGCCCTGAGGCCGGCCACCGTGGTGGCTGCCTTCCCTGGACGCCGCGGTCCTCGCTGTGCTGCGGTCCTCGCTCCTACCGGGTCGGTAGGCTGGTCTGGCCCATGACTGCCGACGAGTTCCGCCGCGCCTTCACCACCTTCTTCACCGAGCGGGGTCATGTCCCGGTCCCCTCGGCGGGGCTCATTCCCCATCACCCGGCCGCCCCGCTGTTCACCAACGCGGGCATGAACCAGTTTCTCCCCTACATCCTGGGCGAGGAGACGCCTGCCGCGCCCCGGGCCACCTCCGTGCAGAAATGCGTGCGCATCAGGGGCAAGCACGACGACATCGCCAACATCGGGGCCACCTGGGGACACCTGACGTTCTTCGAAATGCTCGGAAATTTCAGCTTCGGCGACTACTTCAAAGAAGGCGCCGTCCCCCTTGCATGGGAGCTGCTCACCCAGGTGCTCGGCATCGATCCCGACCGCCTCTGGATCACGGTGCACGAGAGCGACGACGAAAGCGCTCAGGTCTGGCTCGACACCGTGGGCGTGGCCCCCGAGCGGATTCAACGGATGGGCGAGGACAACTTCTGGATGATGGGCGACACGGGCCCGTGCGGGCCGTGCTCGGAGATCTACTTCGACAAGGGTGCGGCCTACGGGGCCGACGGTGGTCCCGCGCACGGTGCCGCCTCCCGGTTCCGGGAGATCTGGAACCTGGTGTTCATGCAGTACGACCGCCAGCCCGACGGGTCGCTCGTCGGCCTGCCCATGCGCATCATCGACACCGGCGCCGGTCTCGAGCGTTGCCTGACCGTGCTGCAGGACGTCGACTCGGTCTTCGACACCGACGTACTCCGCCCACTCGTCGAGTCCGCGGCCAAGGCAACCGGCCGCTCGTACGGCGACGACGCCATGGTCGACACCACCCTGCGCATCCTCGCCGACCACGGTCGTTCGATGAGCTTCCTGGTGAGCGACGGCGTGTTCCCCTCGAACGAGGACCGGGGCTACGTGCTGCGCCGCATCATCCGCCGCGCCGTCCGCCACGCCTTTACCCTCGGTGTCGACCGCCTGGTCACCCCCGACCTGGTGGCGGCGACGGTGCAGCAGATGGGCGGCGCGTACCCGAAGCTGGCCGACGACGCCGGCTTCGTCACCGATGTCGTGTCCCGGGAGGAGGAGCGCTTCCGCCAGACCCTGCGCTCGGGCTCGGCCATCCTCGACGAGGAGCTGGCTCGCGCCGCCGGGGCCCAGGTCGACGGCGGCCGCTCCCGCCTGGCCGGGGCGGTGGCCTTCCGGCTCCACGACACCTTCGGCTTTCCGCTCGAGCTCACCCTCGAGGTGGCGGCGGAACGCGACGTCGACGTCGACGTCGCCGGCTTCGACGCGGAGATGGAGGCTCAGCGCACGCGGGCCCGTGAGGCCGCCCATCCCGGCGGCGGCGCGGCGGCGCACGACCCGACGCGTGTGGCCGCCTACCGCGAGCTGGTCGAGCAGTTCGGCCCCACCGAGTTCACCGGCTACGGCGGCACCGAGGGCCGCGGGCGTGTGTTGGCCGTCCTCGACGGTCCCGGCGACGCCGAGGGCCGGCCCACCGTCGAGGTCTTCCTCGACCGCACCCCCTTCTACGCCGAGTCGGGCGGCCAGGTGGGCGACACCGGCGTCATCGTCACCGAGAGCGGGTCGGCGGAGGTGTTCGCCACCACTGCGGCGGTGCCCGGCCTCACCCGTCACACTGCCGTCGTCACCGCCGGCGTCCTGGCGCCCGGACAGGACACCGCCGCCGCGGTCGACGTCGACCGGCGGGAGGCCATCCGCCGCAACCACACCGGCACCCACCTCCTCCACGGCGCCCTCCGGGAGGTGCTCGGGGCCCACGTGAAGCAGGCCGGTTCCCTCGTGGCCCCCGACCGGTTGCGCTTCGACTTCAGCCACTACGGGCCGGTTTCGGCCGAGGAGCTGTCGCGCGTCGAGGACGTGGCCAACAGTCAGGTGCTGGCCAACGAGCCGGTGCGGGCGTACGAGACGTCGAGGGCCGAGGCCGAGCGGCTGGGCGCCATCGCCTTCTTCGGCGACAAGTACGGCGAGGTGGTGCGGGTGGTGGAGGCCGGCCGCAAGTCCGTCGAGCTGTGCGGAGGGACGCACGTGCCCGCCCTCGGCACGATCGGCCCGATCAAGATCGTCTCCGAGGCGTCGATCGGGGCCAACCTGCGGCGGATCGAGGCGGTCACCGGTACGGCCAGTCTGGAGCGGATCCGCCACGGCGAGGCCCTGCTCGACCGTGCCGCGGCGCTGCTGCGGGTCGCCCCACCCGAGGTGCCCGAACGGGTCGAGCGGGTGCTCGAGGAGAACCGCGCCCTGGGCGAAGAGCTGCGGTCGGTGCGGCGGCAACAGGCGGGGTCGGCCGCCGCGGCCCTGGCGTCGGAGGCGACCGACGGCACGGTCGTCGCCCGTCGCCCCGACGGCACGCCCCGCAAGGAGCTCGAAGCCCTAGCCGTCGCCGTGCGCGACCAGCCGGGTGTGCGCGCCGTCGTGCTCGGCGCCGTCGCCGAGGGCGGGGGAGCGGCACTCGTGGCCGTGGTGACCAAGGACAGCGGCCTGATCGCCTCCGATCTCCTGGCCGATGCGGCCCGCACCGTGGGCGGCGGCGTCGGCCGCAACCCGGAGCGGGCGGTTGCCGGCGGGCGCGACGCCTCCCGCCTGGACGAAGCCCTCGACCAGGCTCGCCTGGCCCTGACCGCGACGACGCGATGAGAGTGGCCATATGAGGGTGGTGGGCATCGACCCCGGGACGCGGCGGGTGGGTGTGGCAGTGAGCGCCAGTGGCGGTCTCGTCGCCACCCCCCACGGCGCGTTCGTCCGCACGGGCG